>NZ_DASZBY010000101.1:0-64738 GCF_035943795.1 Aliidongia sp.
ACATGACGCTGGAATCCGTCGCCACCGTGAGCGACAATCCCATCGTCTTGCTGTCCGCAGTGCCAGCATGACCGATCCGGCCAGACCCGCCGAAGATCACGAGCGAGCCCGCGCTCCTACACCACGCCCTGGGACATGATCCCTATCATCGCCGGGTGCGGGGCGACGACGGCGCATTTCCCGCCGCAGACCGCGCATGTCGGGTATTTCTCGGACAGGGGAGACGGCGGCGGTCGAGGGTGGCTCCGATGTCGTGCGGATGCGCACCGGCCGGGGGTTCGAAATTCCCGAAGGCCGATCGGTCCCGCAGGGGGCTGCGCGACGCCGATCCGGCCCAAATGCAATCCCACGTTAATTTTCGCCGACTAGGGTAGCCGACGATAGAAGAGTGGTGTTGCAAATGTCTCTGCCGAAACAGACGGTGGTCGAAGCGGCGCCCTGGCCGCTGACCACGATCGTCGGCATCCTGGTGCTGTTCGTCTGTGGCGCGCTCGTGCTCGCGAACGTGTGGGAAATTCAACGGGATCGAACCGGGCAGATCGACGAGGCGATGAGTCAGGCGCGCAATCTGGCCCATTCCATCGAGCAGCACGCGAACGACACGATCCAGGCGACGACCAACATCCTGCTCGCGACCAGCGAAATGGTCGGGGCGGGCGGTGCCGAATCATCGCAGGTGGCCCGCATCCGCCGTTTTCTGGAAGAGCAGGTCGCCGAGACACCCGCGATCGAAGGGATCGCCATCTTCGACGAGACGGGGAACCGCATCGCCGATTCGCATGCGACACTCTCGCCGGAAGGCAAAGACCAGACGGTGTTGCGCGAATTCTTTCAGTTTCATCGCGACCACGCCGATCCAGGCATTCACATCGGAAGCCCGATCGTCGGCTGGCGCATCCAGTCCTGGATCATTCCCGTCACACGCCGCCTGGTGCATCCCGACGGCAGCTTCGCCGGGGTCGTGAGCGCCGGGCTGAACGTCCGGTATTTCAACGAATATTATAAGCGCCTGCATGTCGGGTCGGGCGGGGTGCTGTCGCTGCTGAGCCGGACCGGTATCCTTCTGGCGCGCGAGCCGTTCTCCGAAGCCGATCTCGGCAAGGACCTTTCGAAGGGGCCGCTGTTCGCGACCTATTCCTCCACCACGCCCGAGGGTGATTTTCGATATCGATCGCCCGTCGACGGCGTCGAACGCCTGGGCAGCTTCGACGCCTCGTCGGCCTTCCCGATCGTGGTAATCGCCGGTCAGGCCGAGCAGCAAGTGCTCAAGCCCTGGCACGATCATGCGGTCTGGCAGTCGGCAGGGGTCGGCGTCGTGGTCGTCATCATCGCCGCGATGGGCGGTATCGTTTCCATTCAGCTCACCAAGCTGCTCGACGTCGAGGAACGGATGCGGCACCGGAACGGGCAGCTCGAAGCGATCCTGACGCATATGCCGGACGGCGTCTGCCTGGTTGATCCCCACGATCGTCCCGCGATGTGGAACAGCCAGGCGCTGGGCATTCTCGAAGTCGACTCCGATAGGGTCCTGGAAGAGCCGGGTCGCCTTCTGGCCGCTATGGCAGATACCTCCGAACATCCGACCGCCGCCGACGGATCCATCGCGACGGAAGAGCGCCGGAAGCTGCCGTCGGGCCGCTGGACCGAACGGCGCAATCAGCGGACGGCCGACGGCGGCTATCTCTGCCTGCTTCGGGACATCACGCGAGAGGTGGAGCAGAAAGAAGTCTCCGAGGCGGCGCGACTGCAGCTGGAAAGACAGCATGCCGCCCTCGGCGTGCAGGCGGCCGAACTCGAACGCGCGCGGGCCGAAGCCGTGTCGGCCAGTGCGGCGAAGTCGGAATTCCTGGCGAACATGAGTCACGAAATCCGCACGCCGATGAACGGCATCCTGGGCATGAACGGGTTGTTGCAGCGCACCGGCCTCGACATGGTACAGACCCGCTACGCGGAGGCGGTGCAGAGTTCCGCCCAGGCGCTGCTCCAGATCATCAACGACATCCTCGACATCTCGAAGCTGGAGTCGGGCAAGATCGAACTCGAACGCATCGATTTCGAATTGCCGCGGCTGGTCGAGGAGGTCTCCGAACTGCTGGCGCAGCGGGCCCACGAGAAGGGGCTGGAGCTGGTCTGCTGGATCGATCCGACCGCCCGCCGATCGGTGACCGGCGATCCGACCCGACTGCGCCAGATCCTGCTCAACCTGCTGTCGAACGCCGTCAAGTTCACCGACCGGGGCTTCGTTTCGATCGCGGTGACGATCCCGGATGAGGAAGGTGACGGTCCGGTTTTCGAATTCATCGTCGAGGACACCGGGATCGGTCTCACCAATGCCGTTCTGGGCAAACTGTTCCGGAAATTCGAACAGGGCGACGGATCGATCACGCGCCGCTTCGGCGGGACCGGCCTCGGCCTGAGCATCGTGCGGCAATTGACCGAGCTGATGGGCGGTGGAGTGGCCGCTACCAACCGGGACGATGGCGGATCGCGTTTCGTCGCCAGGATTCCGCTGGCGACGAGCGCGCTCGCGCGCCGGTCGGATCCGGCCGTGACGTTCAACGGGCTTCGCGCGTTGGTCGCGGGCGATATCGTCGTGAGCCGGGCGATGGTTGCCCGGCAGCTGCGAGATTTCGGTATCCAGGTCGAAGAGGCCGATGGCGGGGGCTTGATGCTCGCGGCCATCCGTCATGCCGCCGCCGCGGGAACGCCGTTCGATCTCGTCCTGCTCGGCCATGGGGCAGTGGGCGTTCGGGGCCTGGAAGCGGTGGTGCCGAAGAACGGCCGGCCGAAGCTGGTCCAGCTATCGTCGATCGGTGCCCCGCCGGCGCCGGGTTTCGACCATGTGCTGACCAAGCCCGTCCGAAGCGAGGCGCTGGCCCAATATCTGACGGCGACGTTCGAGCGGGCATCGGCCCCGGTCATCGACCAGCCGGTGCCGGACGCGAACGTCATCCCGGCCGTGGCACTCCATGGTTCGATTCTGCTGGTCGAGGATAATGCGATCAATCAGATGGTCGCCCAGGAAATCCTGATCGCGACGGGGGTGACGGTCGATGTCGCCGGCGACGGGCTCCAGGCGATCGACATGGCGGCGGACAAGCAGTACGGGCTGATCTTGATGGATATCCAGATGCCGGTGCTGGACGGCTATGAGGCCGCTCGGCGCATCCGCCAGCAGGCGGGGCGGCCCGTTCCTCCCATCATCGCCATGACGGCGAATGCCATGGAGGGCGACCGGGAAAAATGCCTTGCCGCCGGCATGGTCGACTACGTGTCGAAGCCGATCGATCGCAATGTCCTGCTCGAGACGGTCGCCCGCTGGCTCGCCGCCTGAGCCCCCGCGTTCAGGACTTCTGTTTCAACATGAGCGCAGATCGTTTGCAGTGAGCGACCAGCGCCTGCTGCTGATTGAACGCTCGATGCAGGAAAACGACGATGCCCTGGCCTGGGCGCGACTTGCTTTCCCGCATCTCCAGGACCTCGGTCTCGACGCGGACGGTATCGCCATGGAACAGCGGGGCTGGAAACCGCACCTCGTCCCAGCCCAGGTTGGCGACCGTGGTGCCGAGCGTGGTGTCGCCGACCGTGATGCCGACCATCAGACCCAGCGTGAAGGCGCTGTTGACGATGCGCTGGCCGAACTCTGTATGCTCCCGGCAATATTCCTCGTCCAGATGCAGGGCCGCCGGATTGTGGGTGAGGGCGCTGAACCAGACATTGTCCGCCTCGGTCACGGTGCGCCGGATCGGATGCCTGAAGATCTGTCCGACTTCGAACTGGTCGTAGAAAAGGCCTGCCATCGTTGCGTCCTCAATAGGATTTCGGCTGGCCGAGCACGCGCTCGGCGATGTTGCACAGGATCAACTGCTCGCTGATCGGTGCCAGGCGCGCGATCATGGACTCTCGCAGCAGCCGCTCGACGTGGAACTCCTGGGCATAGCCCATGCCACCGTGGGTCATCACCGCGCGAACGCAGGACTCGTATCCGGCCCTCCCACCCAGCAGCTTCGCGGCATTGGCTTCCGGCCCGCATGGCTTACCGCCGTCATAGAGCCAGGCAGCGCGCATGCAGGCATAATAGGCGGCCTCGAGCTCGACCCAGCTTTCGGCCAACGGGTGCTGGATCGACTGGTTCTGGCCGATGGCGCGCCCGAAGACATGGCGCTCCCGGGCATAGCGCGCCGCCCGGTCGAGCGCGTGCTGGCCGATGCCGACCGCCTCGATCCCGACCAGCACCCGCTCTGGATTGAGCCCATCCAGCAGGTAGCGGAATCCCTTGCCCTCCTCGCCGATTCGGTGCTCGGCCGGAATGGGCAGCGCATCGATGAAGATCTGGTTCGAATCGACGGAATGCCGGCCCATCTTATGGATCAGGTGCACCTCGATATGGCGGCGATCCAGGTCGGTATAGAACAGGGTCAGCCCGTCCTGGGGTTTCTTGCACTGCTCAATTGGCGTGGTCCGGGTCAGCAGCATGATCTTGTCGGCACGCTGAGCGGTCGAGGTCCAGATCTTCTGGCCATGGACGACATAGCCGCCGCCGGCGACCCGCTCGGCCCGGGTCTTGATCCGGGTGGTGTCGAGGCCGGCGTCGGGTTCGGTGACGCCGAAGCAGGTGCGCTGCCGCCCCTCTATAAGCGCCGGTAGCCATTCCTGCTTCTGGGCGTCGGTGCCGTGCACCACGATCGGATGCGGCCCGAAGATGTTGATGTGGATCGCCGACGCGGCGCTCTGCGCGCCGGGCGAGCAGGCGACGCGATGCATCATGATCGCGGCTTCGGTCACGCCCAGCCCGGCGCCGCCATATTCGACCGGCATGGCGATGCCGAGCCAGCCGCCCTTGGCGATTTCGGCATGGAACGCGTCTGGGAAGGTCGAGGTCGTCTCGCGCTCCAGCCAATAGCGGTCGTCGAACCCGTCGATGATCCTGCCGATCGCCTCGCGGATCGCTTCCTGGTCTGCCCTCAGCCCGAAATCCATCGGTCGCTCCTAATGGCCGGCGCGGGCGAGCAGGTTCTGGGCCTGCTTCAGGTGCGGCATGTCCAGCATCTGGCCATCGAGGCCGACCGTGCCCGTGCCAGCGGTGGCGAAGGCGGCGACGATCCGGCGCGCCTGCGCCAGTTCCGCTTCCGTCGGGGTGAAGGCGCGGTTGATGATCTCGACCTGGTCGGGATGGATCGCGATCTTGCCGCGGAAACCCAGGCGGCGGCCGTCCTGGGTTTCGCGCTCGATCAGGTCCTTGTTCCGGAAATCGCCGGTGATCGTGTCGAACGCCGGGACCCCGGCCGCGACGGCGCCCAGCAGGCACAGCGAACGGGCCATCTCGTAGGTGTGGGAATAGGCCCCGTCCTCCCGCCGGTTGGTGCCGGCGCCGAGGGCGGCGGCCAGATCCTCCGCTCCCCAGGTCAGGCCGGCGAGGCGGGGGGTCAGGCCCCGATAGGCGCCCAGGTGGAACATGCCGAGCGCCGTCTCGGTCGCGACCGGCATGATCCGCGTCGTCCCGCGTTCGAGGCCCGACGCCGCCTCGAACGCGTCGAGGTAGTGGCCGAGGGTTGCTACCTCATCGGCGCTATCCGGCTTCGGCAGCAGGATGCCGTCCGGTCCGCCCGGCATGATTCCGGCCAGATCGGCCAGCGCCATTGGCGTCGCGAGCGGGTTGATGCGGACCCAAAGCTTCTGCGTCGTCCGGTCGGTCCGGGATTTCAGATATTCCCGCACCAGCCCACGCGCGGTCGCCGTGTTCTCGGCGGCGACCGAATCCTCCAGGTCGAGGATCAGTACGTCGGCGCCGCACGCTGCCGCTTTCACCATCTTGCGTTCCGAATCGCCCGGAACAAACAGCCAGGACCGTTCCATCAGTGATTTCCTCGGGCAGCGACAGATCAGGATTTGACGAAAGGGCAACCACCGGCGGCGAGCGGGCGGAACGCGTCTTCCGGCTTGATGGTGCTGATGATCTTGTAAAAGTCCCACGGGTACTTGGACTCCGCCGGGGTCTTGACCTGGGCCAGATAGACCGGGCGGATCAGGCGCCCGTCTTCGCGCAGTATGGCGCCCGGCGCATAGAAATCGTCGACCGCCGTCGATTTCATCCTGGCCATGACCTGGTCGGAATTCTTGCTGTGCTCGGCGATCGCGGCCTGCAGGTAATGGCGCACGGCGGAATAGGTCTCGGCATGTTCGCGCGTCGGCATGCTGCCGTTCATCTGCGCGCCATAGCGCTTGCTCCAGGCGCGGGTCTCGTCGGTCCGGTCCCAGTAGAATCCGGTGGTCAGGTACAGGCCCTGCGCCGCTTCGAGCCCGAGCGTATGGACGTCGGTGATGAACAGCCCCATGCCGACCAGCGCCTGGCCGCCCTGCATGATGCCGAAATCATGAGCTGCCTTGATGGCGTTGATCGTGTCGCCGCCGCCGTTGGCGAGTGCGATCACCTTGGCATGCGAGCCCTGAGCCTGCAGCAGGAAGGACGACATGTCGGCGACCGCGACCGGGTGGTTGACGGAGCCGACGATCTTGCCGCCATGGGCCAGGATGACTTTCGTCGCTTCGGTCTCCGCGCTATGGCCGAACGCATAGTCGGCGGTGACGAAGAACCAGGTGTCGAGCCCCTTGTTCAGCAAGGCGATGGGCGTCGAGGAGGCGAGGGTATAGGCATCGTCCGTCCAATGGGCGGAATAGGGCGAGCAGGCCTTGCCGGTCAGGTCGGCCGTTGCGGCGCCGGTGATCAGGAAGATCTTCTTGCGTTCGCGGGTCAGGTTCTGCACCGCCAGCGCCACGGCCGAGTTCGGCACGTTCACGATGACGTCGACGCCGTCATTGTCGAACCAGCCGCGCACGATGGAGGAGCCGACGTCGGCCTTGCCCAGATGGTCGGCGCTCAGCACCGAGACGTCGAACTTGGCGGCGGCCAATTCCGGCTTCAGGTCGTCGATCGCCATCTGGGTGGCGACGATGGCGCCCTTGCCGGACGAGTCCGAATAGGTGCTGCTGAGATCGGTGAGGACACCCAGCTTGATGGCTTCCGCACGGGCCGGTGCTCCGGCCAGCAGCGGCATCAAGGCGAGACAGGCGACGGCAGTGCTGCGGATGCTTTCGAACGGCATCGGTTCCTCCCCAATTCATTGTTTTTTGGCCGGCGTTCGGCGCCGGGTGACGTCGGCTAGAAACTGACCTGGTCGCCGCCCTTCAGGCCGAGCAGCGCCCGAGCCTCGGCCGGCGTCGCGATCTCGAGGCTGAGGTCTTCCAGGATGCGGCGGATCTTCGTGACCTGCTCGGCATTGGTCTTGGCCAGCACGCCCTTGCCCAGATAGATGCTGTCTTCCAGCCCGACCCGGACGTTGCCGCCGTAGATGCCGGCGAGCGTGGTGAAGCTCATCTGATGGCGGCCGGCGGCGAGCACCGACCATTGATAGTCGGTGCCGAACAGCTTGTCGGCGATGTGCCGCATATGGACCAGGTTGTCCGGATCGGCACCGATGCCGCCCAGGATGCCGAAGATGGTCTGGATGAAGAACGGCGGCTTGACCAGGCCGCGATCGACGAAATGGGCCAGGTTGTAGAGATGGCCGACATCGTAGCACTCGAACTCGAACTTCGTGCCGCAGCCTTCACCCAGTTCCTGCAGAACGAATTCTATATCCTTGAAAGTGTTCCGGAAGATGAAGTCGCGGGTCATCTCCAGATAGGCCGGCTCCCAGGCGTGCTGCCAGTCGCGCGGCTTGTCCAGGCCCTGGAACAGGCCGAAATTCATCGAACCCATATTGAGCGAGGCCATTTCCGGCCTGGTCTGGAGCGCTGCCGCCAGCCGCTCGGTAAGCGGCATGCCGTGGCCGCCGCCGGTCGAGATGTTGATGACCGCATCGGTCGATTGCTTGATGCGCGGCAGGAACTCCATGAACACGGCCGGATCGGGCGTCGGCTGGCCAGTGTCGGACTTGCGCGCGTGCATGTGCAGGATCGAGGCGCCGGCCTCCGCGGCGCCGATGGCACCCTCCGCGATCTCCGCCGGGGTGATCGGCAGATAGGGCGACATGGACGGCGTATGGATCGAGCCGGTGACGGCGCAGGTGATGACCACCTTGCGGACGGCGGGCTTGCTGGACGTCATGCTCATCTCCCTGTGAATGCCGGGGCACGCTTTTCGGCGAAGGCCTGCGTGCCTTCCTGAACGTCTTCGGATGTTTGGAGCAGGCGCAGCATCGCCTGCTCCATGCGCAGGCCGGTCGGCAGATCCATGTCGCGGCTGCGTACGGCCAGTTCCTTGGCGCTCTGCACCGCCAGCGGCGCGTTCGATGCGATGCGACGGGCGGCCGCCATCGCGGTGTCGAGCAACTCGCCCGCCGGTACGACCCGGTTGATCAGGCCCCAGCGGGCCGCCGTCTCTGCGTCCATCGGGTCGCCGGTCAGCAGCAGCTCCATGGCGACGGGATAGGGCAGCTGCTGCAGAATGCGCTGGGTACCGCCGTTGGCCGGGAACACGCCGCGCTTCACCTCGCTCAAGGCGAAGCTGGCATGGGGCGCCGCAAAGCGCAGGTCGGTCGCCAGCAGCAGGGTCATGCCGCCGCCCAGGCAATAGCCGTTGACCGCGGCCACGACCGGCTTCCAGACCTCCAGGCCGCGGTTCAGCAATTGGCCCTTCTGGCTCAGCATGAATTCGGCCAGATCAGGGGCTTGGCCGACGAAGCTCTTGAGGTCGGCACCGACGGTGAAGGATTTCTCGCCTGTGCCGGTGACGACGGCCACGCGGACGTCCCGGTCGTCGCGGACCCGGATCCAGGCGTCGGACAGCAGGCCATAGTGCTCCGCGTCCATGGCGTTCATCCGTTCGGAACGATTGATCGTCACCAGAGCGACGCCGTCCTGCAGATCGAAATCGATGCTCATGTGTGGCGTTCTCTCCCTCGAAGATGCCGCCGTCGTTCGACGTGGGGCGATGGTCCGGGCGTCAGGTGAAGACGACCGTCTCCGGTCCGACCGCTTCGACCTTGGTGCGATAAGCGCGCAGATGACGGGCCATGCGTCGCCGTGCCGCCTCGACGTCGCCGGCGATGATGGCGCGCTGGACGCGCGCATGGGCGCCGATCACGACTTCGCGCATTTCGGGTGAAATGAAATCCTCGACGTGCGGGTCGTGCAGCCGGGGGCCCAGCGCCTGCATCACCGCGATCAGCAATGCGTTGTGGCTGGCGCGCGCCACTGCCAGATGCCAGGTCGTGTTGAGCTCGAGATAGCGCGCCGTATCGATCGTCGGATCCGCCAGCTCCCGGCTGATCTCCTCCAGCGCCTCGATATCCTTCGGGCTGCGGTGTTCGGCAGCCAGTGCCGCCAGGGCAGGCTCCAGCGCCTCCATGGTTTCCAGGACGGCGGCGAATTCGACCTGCTGGCCGCGGATGAAGAAATCGAGCGAACGGCCGACCCCCTCCGCGCCGGGCAGTCGGGCGACGCGACCGCCGCTACGGCCGCCGCGCGTCGTGACCAGCCCCTCGGCTTCCAGGATCCGCAGCGCCTCGCGGACCGATCCGCGGCTGAGGCCGGTCTGTTCGCACAGATCGCGCTCGTTCGGCAGGGCGGCCCCCGGGGGGATCTCGCCCTGCAGGATCTGTTCGCGCAGGTGATTGGCCAGCGCCTCGTAGGTCCGCTCGACCCGTATCAGCCCCAGCTCGATCACTTCACCCGCCATTGCCGCCCCATCCGCTTGTTGACAGGTCGCGATGCTATGGCCCTATTATCAGTTTGTCAAATGGTCGGACCAAATCAATCGAAACAGGCTCGAGACGTCGTGAGGGAGGATCCCGTTCCATGTTCAAGCCGCTCGCCGGGCTGCGCGTGCTCGATTTCACCAAGGTCCTGGCCGGGCCGCTCTGCACGCAGTATCTGAGCGACATGGGCGCCGAGGTCATCAAGGTCGAGCCGGCCGAGGTCGGCGACGAGACCCGGCGCTGGCCGCCGTTCCGCGAGGGGCAGGGCGCGGTCTTCCTGAGCGTCAACCGCAACAAGCAGAGCCTGGCGGTCGACCTGAAGACGGCGGCGGGGCGCGAGATCGTCCATCGCCTGATGCCGACGATCGACATCGTGGTCGAAAGCTACGGGACCGGCGTCACCGAGCGCCTGGCCATCGACTATGCGACGCTGAAGGCGCTCAAGCCCGACCTGATCTATTGCAGCATCTCTGGCTTCGGCCGGACCGGGCCGCGCGCCGGCAGCCTCGGCTATGACGTGATCCTGCAGGCATTCAGCGGCGTCATGAGCCTGACCGGCGAGAAGGGCGGCGGACCGATCCGCAGCCCGATCTCCCCGATCGACCAGACGACGGGGCTTCATGCCTTCTCGGGCATCCTGGCGGCGCTGCTCCAGCGCGGCAGCACGGGCGAGGGGACGCAGCTTGAGGTCTCGCTATTCGAAACCGCGGTCGGCTTCCTCGGCTACAACCTGCAGAGCTTCTGGGAAAAGGGCGTACAGCCCGAGAAATGCGGCTCCGGACATGAATCGCTGTGCCCGTACCAGGCGTTCGAGGCGAGCGACGCGCCGCTGATGATCGGCATCGCCAACGACAATCTGTGGCAGCGCTTCTGCCGCGCCGTCGGGCGCGAGGATCTGATCGACGATCCCCGGTTCCGCACCAACCCCGACCGGGTCGCGCATTTCGCCGAGACGGTGGCGACGGTGCAGGCGATCGTGCAGACACGGCCGCGCGATGAATGGACGGCGCTGCTGACCGGCCTGGGCGTGCCCTGCGCGCCGATCAACAGCCTGCAGGAAATGCTCGACGATCCGCACACGGCGGCGCGCGGCATCGTGCTCGACTACGACCACCCGACGCTGGGGCCGATGAAGAGCATCGCCCATCCGATCGTGTTCAACGGCGCGGAGCGATCGGTCCGGACCGCGCCGCCGCTCCATGGCGAACATACGCGACGGATCCTGGCCGCGGCCGGCTACGATGCGGACAGGATCGAGGAATTGGTGGCGGGGGCGGTGATCGTCGGCTGACCGACGTCTTGCCGGATCGGGGCGCGGCAGGTCGCCAGCAGCGGACCGGGTTCGGCTATTGCCTCGTCTGCCCCAAGGAAAAGACCCGGCAGAAGCAGACCTGCCTGTTGCGGTCCTGGATCGCCGACGAGGCGCCGGCGCCGCACGGAGCCAAACTACCGGACCTGGGCCTGCAGGCGCCGGTTCACGAACAGCAGGATGCCGCTGGCTGTACCGGCGAACAGGGTCAGGAGGAAGGTCAGCGCCATGATCAGATCGATGTTGTGCAGGCCGATCGCGTTCATCAGCAAGTAGCCGATGCCGCGCTGGGAGGCGAACATCTCGCCCAGCAGGGTGCCGATCAGGGTCAGCGAGAAGCCGATGCGCAGGCCGGCGAAGATCTCGGGCAGGGCGGCGGGCACCAGGATCTTGGCGATCGCCTCGATGGGGCCGAGGCCCATCACGCGGCCGGTCTTGATGAACACCGGACGGACATTGCGCACCGCCATGATGGTGAATAGCGCGATCGGAATGATGCCGTGGATCGCGCCGAACGCGATCTTGGCAGCGATGCCCAGGCCGAACATCAGCAGCAGGATCGGATAGAGCGTGATCTTGGGGATGGAATAGACCGCGATCAGCAGCGGCTCCAGCACCTCGCTCGCGAACTTGTTCAAGCCCAGCAGGAAGCCGGTCGACAGGCCGATGGCAATGGCGATCAGCAAGGCGATGCAGAAGGCCCGGGCCGTCTCGGCCAGGTGGCCCCAGAACGCGCTGGTCCCGGCCAGCTTCGCGGTGAACTGGATCGTTTCCAGCGGCGAGCGCAGCGCCACGTCGCCCACGCCCCAATACAGGATCTGCCAGCTGACGAGCATCAGCAGGATCAGTTGAACGGCACCGCGCAACGCCTGGCGGGTGGCGGCGCTCATTGCAGGCCCCTCCGCACCATCAGTCGCTTCTCCCAACGGGCCAGCAGGGTATTGACCGCGACCGAGACCAACAGGATCAGCACGATCAGCGGGTACATCGTCGCATTGTCGAAATTCGTGTAGGCGAAGCTGATCTCGTATCCCATGCCACCGCGCGACATGATGAACTCGGCGCCGATGATGCCGATGAACGAATAGGCGACCGCCAGCTTTGCGCCGGTCAGGATATAGGGGGTCGCATAGGGCAGGGTGACCCGCCAGGCGGTCTCGACCGGTCCCATCTGGTTGACCCGCGCGGTCTTCAGCAGCACGCCCGGCACCCGGTCCAGCCCATTCAGCGTATTCACGATCACCGCCACGATGCCCAGCATGGCGCCGATGAAGATCTGCGGCGCGTCGCCCAGCCCGAACAGGATGATCAGCAGCGGATAGAACGCGAAGATCGGGATGGCGTAGTAGGTGGCGAACAACGGATCCAGCATCTCGCGCACCGGCCGGAAGCGGTGCAGCGGAATGGCGCCGGCCACGCCGATGACCAGGGCCAGGCCGAAGGCGAGGGCGGCATTGCCCATGGTCTTGGCGATGGCGCCGTTGAGCTTGCCGGACGCGAGGATGGCGAGCAGGTCGATCGCGATCCGGTGCGGTGGCTGCATGGTGATATGGTCGATCACGCCGGTCAGGCACAGCACCTCGATCATCGCGACCAGCCCGACCAGCAGTGCGATCCGACAGATGACCGCTGGCCTCATGCTGCCTTCCCGGGCTTGCCCAGCGACTTGATCGATTCCTCGCGCAGGGAACGCCACAGCCGCGCGGTGATGATTCCGAACGCGTCTTCCTGGACGATCCGGCTGTCGCGGTCCTTCGACCAGCCGGTCTCGACGATGTCGATCAGCCGTCCCGGCCGCGCCGACATCACACCGATCCGGTCGGCCAGCATGGCCGCCTCGTCGAGCGCATGGGTGATCAGGAACACGGTCGCCCCGGTCTTGCGCCACAGGTTCAGCACTTCGTCGCCCATCAGCAAGCGCGTCTGCTGGTCGAGCGCGCCGAACGGTTCGTCGAGCAGGATCAGGCGCGGCTCGGTCACGAGTGTCCGGGCGATGCAGACGCGCTGGCGCATGCCGCCGGACAATTGCGCCGGGAAACTCTGGGCGAAGGCGGTCAGGCCCATCAGTTCCAGCGCCCAGTCGATCCGCCGCTGCTGTTCCTGCGGTGCCAGCTTCATCCGGCGCAGGCCGAACGCGATATTGTCGGTGACCGACAGCCAGGGAAACGACGCGTCTTCCTGGAACACCACGCCGACGCCCTCGGGGATCTTGCCCTGGATCGGCCGGCCTTCGAACGCGACCTCGCCGCGGGTCGCGACCGACAGGCCGGCGATCAGTTCGAGCAGGGTCGACTTGCCGCAGCCCGACGGACCGACGATCGCGAAGAATTCGCCCTGGCGCAACTCCAGATCGATCGGGCCCAGCGCATGGACGCCGGGATCGCCCTTGCGCGCGGCGTCGAAGATTCTGTCGACGCCGCGCAGCGATACCTGGGCCTGGCCGGCGGACTTGGGGCTGCCGTCCGTCATTTCAGCGCCTTGAGATCGTCGGGCAGGAACTGCGTATCGATCATCTTTTCGGCGTCGACGTCGCCGGTGATGGCGCCGACCATCTTCTGGACCTCGATGGCACGCTTCAGGCCGTCGAGATGGATCTGGCCGGTGCCCCAATATTCGATGCCGGCCGTCTTGCTGGTGATCAGGTTCTTGACGGCGCTGCGCGCGATGGCCGGCTCCAGGTTATAGACCTTGGCGACGATGTCGCCGGATTCGTCCGGGTGCTGTTCCATGTAGGTCACTGCGCGCCGGCGGGCCCGGATCACCGCGCGGATGAACTCCGCCTTGGCCGGAACCGGCGACCCGACGGAGACGCCAACCACGTTGGCCAGCGGCGGCAGCAAGTCGGTCGCCTTGGCGATCGGGCGGTATTTGTTCTGGAACTCCGACCACAGCGGTTCCGGCACGGGGGCGATGTCGACGACGCCGATGTCGAGCGCGGCGACGCCTTCGCCGAAGCCGCCGGTCTTCACCATCTCGACGTCGTCGGTCTTCATGCCTGCAGTCTGCAGCACCATGGTCGCCAGCGCCTGGCTGGTCGAGCGCGGGTTGGTATAGCCGAACTTCTTGCCCTTCAGGTCCTTGATGGTCTTGATCGGCGAGTCCGGCTTCACGGCCCACACGAACTCGGCGACGGTCAGGACGTTGTCGCTGACGATCTTGATGTCGGCACCCTGCTGGATCGCCAGGATGACCGCGTTCGGATTGACCTCGGCATAGGGCGCGCTGCCGGCCAGCATGTTGCGCAAGGTCGTGCCGCCGCCGGCCGACGACAGGATGCCGGTGACGTTGGCGCCTTCTTCCTTGAAGTAGCCTTTCGCCTCGGCGATCGCATAGGGCATGCCGTTCGCGGAGACGCCGTAGTTGCTGACCACGATGTCTTCGGCCTGGGCCGGCATCGCGACCAGGACGACGGCGCCGAGCGCCAGGGATGAGGCCAGATAGGCTGCCGGATGTTTCATGTTGTCCTCCCGTCTCTTGTTTCGCCTGGCCGGACCTTGGCGTCCGGCCGGATCGGCTTCGGTGCGGCATTTTCGATGGCGCGCCAATGCGCCAGCCGGACCGCCCCGTCGAGTGTCGCCTTGACCGCCGCGGCATCCGCCATCGGCCGCATCGGCTCGATGCCGTGGGCATGGCGCCGCAAGGCGGCCAGCCCGTCGCGCATGGCACCGACCGCGCGGAAGATCAGACTGGCCGGGAAGGATACCTGCTGGAAGCCCATGGCGCCCAGATCGACCGGGCTCAGCCACGGCGTGTCGCCGCCTTCGAACATGGCGGCGGACAGGAAGGCGCCCTTGAAGGCAGCGCCGACCCGCCGATAGTCATCCTCGGTCTTGAGGCCGGCGATGAAGATGCCGTCGACGCCCAGGGCCAGGAACCGTTCGGCCCGCCGCATCGCCGCGTCGAGCCCGAGCGGACCATAGGCGTCGGTGCGCCCGACGATGAAGGTATCGGGATTGGTCCGGGCGGCGAGGGCGGCAGTCAGCTTTGCTTCGATCACCGCCTCGTCCGCCACCGCCGCGGCCTTTTCCGCACGCTGCTGCTTGCGGTCGCGGTCCTGGTCCTCGATCAGCAGGCCGCCGACGCCGATCGCCTCGTACGCGAGGACGGTCCGGGCCACGCTCTTGACGTCGCCATAGCCGTCGTCCGCGTCGGCGAAGAAGGGCAGGGTCGAGGCAGCGGCGATGTCGCCCACGCCCTGGACCATGTCGGTCAGCCCGATGAGGCCGATGTCGGGATAGGCGTGCCGGGCCGCGAGCATCGCCGAGCCGCCGATGGAGAAGGACTTGAACCCGGCTTCCTCGATCAGGCGGGCCGAGAGCGCATCATGGGCGAGCGGCGAGATGAGCGGCATCTCGGCCGCCAGGGCCGAGCGGATGGTCGCGCGGGTCACGGCGCGATCTCCGCCGTGTCGGTTCCGGCATAGAGCCAGGGGTGGGTCGCCGCAGCAGCCGCATGATAGGCCTCGATGTCGCCGGCGTGATGCAACGTCATGTCGATCTCGTCGTCGCCACGGATCAGGGCGGCGGCCCGCGCCGCCGGAACGGCGAAGGGAAATCGGGCACCGTCCGGTCCGGTGACCGTGCCGGCCGGCAGGTCGACGATGAAAATCGGATCCTGCCCATGGCGATCGACCGCTGCCGCGAGTGCTAAATAGCTCGCAGCGTCGATCTTGGCGACGAGCAGGCCGTTGCGAAACGCGTTCTCGTAGAAGATGTCGGCAAAGCTGGGCGCCAGCACGCAGCGGATGCCGAATTGCGCGAGCGCCCAGACCGCCGCCTCCCGCGAACTGCCGCAGCCGAAATTCTCGTCGGCCAGCAGGATCTTGGCGTGGCGGAACGGCGCGCGATTGAGCACGAATTCCGGCCGCTCGCGGCCGTCTGCGCCGTAGCGCTGGCTGCCGAACAGGCCCTTGCCGAAATCGGCCCTCGCGGTCCGCAACCACGCGGAAGGGATGATGGCGTCGGTGTTGACGTTGGCGAGCGGCATGACGGCCATCACGCCGGTCACGCCGGCAAAACCGGGCCTCATGTCCCGCTCCCCTTCCGCAGGTCGGTGATGCGCCCGGCGATCGCCGCCGCCGCGACCATCGCCGGGCTGGCCAGATGGGTCCGGCTGCCCGGCCCCTGCCGATTCTCGAAATTCCGGTTCGTCGTGGCGATGCAGCGCGCACCGGACGGCACGACATCCTCGTTGACGCTGACGCACATGGAACAGCCGGCGTCGCGCCATTCGAAGCCCGCGTCGCGGAAGATCCGGTCGAGCCCCAAGGCTTCGGCCGCATGCCTTACCGAGGTCGAACCGGGCACGACCAGGGCGCGCACATGGCCGGCGACGCGGCGCCCCCGGACGATCGTGGCCGCGGCCTCCAGATCGGCGAGCCTGGAATTGGTGCAGGAACCGATGAAGGCGACATCGATCGGAATGCCCTCGATCTTCATGCCCGGCTCCAGGCCCATGTAGCGGATCGCGGCGGCGGCGAGGTCGCGGCGCTTGGCGTCGCCGAAGCCGGCGGGGTCGGGTACGCACTCATCGACGCCGGCGACATCCTGCGGGGATGTTCCCCAGGTAACCTGCGGGGAAATCGCGGCGCAATCCACTACGAAATCCCGCTCGAACCGCGCGGCCGCATCGCTGGTCAGGCTGCGCCATTCGGCCGCCGCTTGCTCGAAATCCCGTCCGGCCGGAGCGAATTCGCGGCCGCGGACATACTCGATGGTCGTCTCGTCCGGTGCCACCAGCCCAAGGCGGGCGCCCAGCTCGATCGACATGTTGCAGAGCGTCAGTCGCGCCTCGACCGGCAGAGCCCGGATCGCGTCCCCGGCATATTCGACGGCGCAGCCCTGGCCGGCCGCGATGCCGAGTTGGCCGATGGCGCGCAGGATCAGGTCCTTGGCGGTGACGCCCGGCCCGACGGTGCCCTCGAAGCGCACCCGCATGTTGCGTGGCCGCGTCAGCGCCAGCGTCTGGGTCGCCAGCACGTGCTCGACCTCGCTGGTGCCGACTCCGATGCCGAGCGCGCCCAGGCCGCCGACGGTCGAGGTATGGCTGTCGCCGCAGGCGAGCAGGCAACCGGGCAGGGCGAGGCCCAGTTCCGGCCCGATCACGTGGACGATGCCCTGGCGGGGATCGTCGACCCCGAAGATCCTGATGCGATGCGCGTCGGAATTGGACCGCATCAGGTCCAGCAACTCCCGGCCGACGGGATTGCTGCGCTCGTCCCGCCCGGGTTCGGTCGACACGATATGGTCCTGGGTCGCGACGGTGAGTTCCGGGTGGCGCACACGGCGCCGGGATCGTTCGAGCCCGTCGAACGCCGGGGCGCTCGTCGTTTCCTGCAGGATGTGCCGGTCGACGAACACCAGGTCGCGCCCGTCGTCGAGCGTCTTGACCAGATGGGCGTTCCAGATCTTGTCGAATGCCGTCGTCGGCTCGGCCGCTGCGGACAGTCGGTCTCCTGGCATTATGTTTCCTCCTATCGGCCGGTTCATTTCCGCGTCTCGGCCGCCGACTGTCGTTTCGGCCGATAAGGCTCGAAACCATCATATTTTGACGATAGGCTAGTCGGATCCTCCCCCGCCGCATAGGCACAATTTACGCGCTGTGATCACAGGAAAACTCATGCCATGATCCGCAAGCTTCCACCGCTGAACGCCTTGCGAGCGTTCGAGGCGACGGCCCGCAACGGCAGCCTGACGCGCGCCGCCCTGGAATTGTCCGTCACCCAGGGCGCGGTCAGCCGGCATGTGCTGCAACTCGAGGCCTGGCTGGGCGTTCCGCTCTGTTCGCGCCAGCGCCGCGGCATCGAAACCACCGAGCAGGGCGCGGCCCTGGCGGCGGTCCTCGGCACCGCCTTCGACCAGATCGAGGCCCAGGCGCGGCGCATGCGGCAGAAGCCGATGGGCAACACATTGCGGATCAAATTGCCGCCGACCTACGCCATCCGATGGTTCGTGCCGCGGCTCGCCCGGTTTCACGCCTTGAACCGCCACATCGACGTGCAGATCACCACGTCGCACCAGACGGTGGATTTCGATATCGAGGATATCGACGTGTGCATCCATGCCGGGTCCGCGCCGCCGGCGGGTGCGGAGTGCCGGCGGCTGTTCGGCGAGGTGCTGTTGCCGGTCTGCAGTCCCGGCGTGTTCCGGAAATATCCGCCGATCGAGCGGCCGGCGGATCTGGCCGGCCATGTCCTGCTGTGCTCCATGCACCGCCCGGACGATTGGCCGGTCTGGCTCGATGCCGCGGGGATCCACGACATCGATGGCAACGAAGGTCTGAAATTCGAAAACTCGGCGCTCGCCTATCAGGCCGCGGTGGACGAGCTGGGCATCGTCATGGCGCAGCGTGCCTTCGTCGAGGACGATCTGCGCACCGGCCGCCTGGTGGCGCCGCTCGCCCTGCAGGTCGCGACCTCCAGCGCCTATTACCTGGCCTATCCCCGGTCGCGACAGAAGGCGCATGTCATCGAGGCCTTCTCGGAATGGATCGTTCAGGAAGCCGCAGCCGTCGATGAAATCGCCCGTTGACCCCTCATTGCGGCCGCTGCTGCTGCCAGCGCAGCAGGTAGACCTGCAGCTGCCAGATCAGGGCCGACAGGATGATGCCGACGACCATCAGGATGGTGACGGCGACCATCATGCCCGACGCCTCGCCACGTGCCTCGGACTCGATGATCAGCCGGCCGATGCCGCGCTCGGCACCGATGAATTCGCCGACGATCACGCCGATCAGGGCGAAGGAGATGGCGGGCGTCAGCGACGCGAAAACCCAGGCCATGGTCGATGGGATCACCACGGTACGCGTGATCTGCCATTCGCTGGCGCCCAGCAGGCGCGAGGCGTTGATGAAGCCCTCGTCGACCGACCGTGCGCCGGCGAAGGTGTTGTAGAAGACCAGGAACACGACGACGAGCCAGGATGTCACCACCTTGGACGTATCGCCGATGCCGAAGGCCAGCACGATGATCGGCGCCAGCGCGATGCGCGGGATCGAGTTCACCGCCGTGATGAACGGCTGGAAGATCGCGCTCAAGCGGTCCGACCGGCCGAGGATGAGGCCCAGCGCGAAGCCGCTCGACACGCCGGTCAGAAAGCCGAAGAACGTATTCTTGAGCGTGACCCAGGTCGCGATCCACAGGTTGTTGTCGAATTTGACCATGCAGCGGCCGAACTCGCCGTTCGACCAGCCGTTCCAGGCGCCGAGGCCGGTCTTGAAACAGCCGAGCACCAGGAACTGGTCCAGGATCTCCGTCGGCTTCGATACGAAATACGGGTCGAACAGGTCCGGTACCAGGTTCGGGAGCGACGCGTGCAGATCGAAGCCCCATTGCCAGAGCGCCAGCACGACGGCGCAGATCGCCGCCTGCCACAGCAGGGTGCCGGGGTGGCGATGCTGCGCCCTCATGGTGCGCGCCCCTTGATGAATTCCTCGCCCAGCGAATGCCAGATATGAGTGAACAGCTCGGCATAGCGCGGCGTCTCGCGCAGGGTCACCGCGTCGCGCGGGCGCGGCAGGTCGACCGCGAACATCTCCTTGATGCGGCCGGGACGGGCGGAGAATAAAATGATCCGGTCGGCCAGGGTCAGCGCCTCGCCCAGGTCGTGGGTCACGAACAGCACGGTCTGCTTTTCCCGGTCCCAGATCTTCAGCAGCACGTCGTGCATGTCGATCTTCGTGTGGGTGTCGAGCGCCCCGAACGGCTCGTCCATCAGCAGGATCTGCGGTTCGACGACCAGGGTGCGCATCAGCGCGGCGCGCTGGCGCATGCCGCCGGACAGGGATGACGGGTAGGCATCGGCAAAGCCGCGCAGGCCCGCCTGTTCGACGCAGACCGCGACCCGCTCCGCACGCTCCGCCTTCGGCACGCCCGCCAGCTCCATCCCATAGCCGATGTTGTCGGCGACGGTGCGCCAGGGAAACAGCGTATCTTTCTGAAAGACATAGCCGACCTGGCGGCTCGCCTTGCCGGGCACGGTGCGCGCACCGTCGATCAGGATCTCGCCGCCGCTCGGTTTCAGCAGGGTTGCGATCATGTTGAGCACGGTGCTCTTGCCGGAGCCGGATGGGCCCAGCAGGGCGACGAACTCGCCCTTGGCGATGGAGAAGGAGACGTCCTTCACCGCCTCCATCACGGTCGTTCCCAGCTTGAACGACTTGCACAACCCTTTGACCTCGACGCGCGTCTCCGTCGCCGCCGATGTCGCTGTCCTCACTGCAGAAAGCATCCTATCCAGCCGGATGAGCCTGCTTCGCCGCCAGGGCGAAGCTCGAATCGACGATCTGGGCCATCGGGATCGGCTTGATGCCGGTCACTTCGCGGAACCAGACTTTCGCCCCCCGCTCGTAGCTCGCCGGATCGATCTCGCCGGTGTAGTCGAACAGATCCTTCATTTGCGCGATGTCGGCCGACGTACTCGCCCGCGACGTGCTGCCGAGGAAAGATTCGCTGGCGGCATACATCTCTTCGACCGAATGGGTCTTGATCCACTGCGTCGCCCGCCACAGCGCGGTTACGAAAGCCTGCATCTTCGGCTTGTCCTGCTCGATGGTGGTCTGCAGGCTGAAATGCGCGGTCGCCGGCACCTTGCCGCCGATATACTGGTTCCAGTTCGCCTCGCCTGACCCGTCGAACAGCAGGCTGCCCCAGCCGTTCTCCGTCGCGGTCTTCAGCAGCGCCGTCGAGTTCACCAACACGTCGATCTGGCGGGTCTTGAGCGAGCCCAGCATGCTCTCGACGTCGCCGACCCCGACCCCGACCCAGGTGATCTGGTCGTCGAGCTTCATCTGCTCCATGTAATAGGACGCCCAGACATGGTTCGTGCCGCCGAGCGACGAGACGCCGATGATCGGCTTATGGCCGTCCGGCCGCTTCGACGCTGCGAACTGCTGCAGCGTGGACACGCCGGAGTCTGCCAGCTGCTTGTTGATCATGAACACGACGCTGGCGTTGCGGATGTCGACCGGCAGCAGGATCCGCGCATTGCGCCCGTGGTTGGACAGCTGCATCGGGTGCGACATGTCGCCGATGCCGATGTCGCCTTGGCCGGAGGCGACGATTTCGCGCATTTTCACGCCGCTGCCGCCCTGGACCATCTTGCAGTCCAGCCCGGCATCCTTGAAGAAGCCCATGCGATCGGCAACGTATTGGGACATGTAGGCGACCTCGGCGGTCGGATAGATGACCCGGCCGGGCTTGGCCTCCGCCCGCGCACGCTGGCCCAGAGCCAGCGACAGGCCACCGGCCCCGGCGACGCAGATCATCGAACGTCTCGTCAAGATCATCGCCATCGACCGTTCTCCCTTTTTCCAGGCGCTTGCTTGGAGTGCATTGCGCACTTGCCGCCCATTTCTTTTGCAGAAAGTCCAAGGACGTGGCGCTCTACGGAAGGAAACGCCGGCGTCTCAGTATTCCCATCACTCGCCGCCGAGAAATACTTCGTCGGCTTTGATCCGGATGCTCGGGAATGGTCGGATTATAGGTAGGGCCGGGGTTTGAAACAGTCGCGGTTCGGCAAAGAGCCATCGCCCCTGACGATGGCACGAATCCCATTTGGGCAAAGCGGGGCTTATTTCGCCTCGGCCGCCAGCAGATGCTCGACCAGCAGACGGGTCGCGGGCGGCAGCGATGCCCGGTTGCGCACGGCCAGGACCAGCGTGCGCTGCGCCCAGGGCTCGTCCAGCGGCACGGCCACCAGGCTGCCGGGATCGAAACGGCCATGGGTGATTTCCATCGGCACCACGCCCACCCCCATCCGCGCCTCGACGATGCGGAACAGCGCGTCGAACCCGCTGACCCGGATCCTGAGTTTGAGCTGGCGTCCGAGTTCGGCCGCGGCCTTCACGCACAGGGTGTCGATCGAGCTGCCTTTTTCCAGGCTGATGAATTCCTGATCGACCAGGTCGGCGAAGCGCACTTTGGCGCGCGCGGCCAGCGCATGGTCGCGCGGCACGATGGCGACCAGCCGGTCCTGCCGATAGGGAAAGACCTGCAGGTCGGGCGCCAGGATGTTGCCGCCGAAGATGCCCAGGTCGGCCCGGTTTTCGGTGACGGCCTGGATGATTTCCGGACTGATGCTCTCTTCGAGGTCGACCCGCACCAGGGGATGCAGCACAAGGAACTCGCCCAGTTCCTGCGCCAGGGATTCGAGGATCGCCGAACGGTTGACGAACAGCCGGATATGGCCGCGCGTGCCCTGGCGATAGCCGACCAGTTCGGTCTCGAGATGGGCCAGGTTGCCCAGCACGATGCGGGCATGTTCCAGCAGCGCATAGCCTGCCGAGGTCGGCTCGATGCCCTTCGAATGCCGATACAGCAGCTCGACCTGCAGCATCTCCTCCATGTCCGAGATGCGCCGGCTGACCGCCGACACGGCGATATGTTTTTTTTCCGCGGCCTTCGCGATGCTCTGTTCCTCGACGATCGCGACGAACAGCTGCAGCGTCAGAATGTCGATACGAAGATTCATCGGGATCCCTTGAGCGGCAGCACGGATCCGTGCCGCCGCTCAAGGCTAGCCGGAAGCGTCGTCAGACCGGAAGCTTCTTCATGGCGGACACGGCCGTCATGACGCCGCGGATTTCGGCCAGGCCCCTCAGGCGGCCGACTAGCGGATAACCCGGGTGGGTCTTGCGGCCTTCGTCGTCCAGCAGTTCATGGCCATGGTCCGGCCGGAACGGGATGCGCCAGTTGGCATCCTGCCCATCGCGCCGGCGCTTCTGCTCTTCCAGCAGCTCGGTCACGACCGCCACCATGTCCACGTCGCCGCCCAGATGGTCCGCTTCCATGAACGAGCCATCCGGCTCCTTCGCGACGTTGCGCAGATGGGCGAAATGGATGCGCCCGGCGAAGCGGCGCGCGATCGCCGGCAGATCGTTCTTGGGACCGGCGCCCAGGGATCCGGTGCACAAGGTCAGGCCGTTGGCGATCGAATCGACCGCGCCCAGGATGAAGCCGATGTCGTCTTCGCTCGACACGATGCGCGGCAGGCCGAAGATCGGGCGCGGCGGATCGTCCGGATGGACGCACATGCGCACGCCGACCTCCTCGGCCGTCGGGATCACCTCGCGCAGGAAGCGGGCGAAATTGTCGCGCAGATCCTGGACCGTCACGCCGCCATAGGTCTCCAGCACGCGCTTCAGGCCGGGCACGTCATAGCGGTCGTAGGCGCCAGGCAGGCCCGACATGATGCAGGCCAGCAGATCGTCCTTGTCGCTTTCGGAAGCGGCGTCGAACCAGGCACGCGCCTTGGCCAATACCTCCGGGCCATGCTCGGCCTCGGCGCCCGGACGTTCCAGCATGTAGCAGTCGAACGCGGCGTACTCGAACGCGTTGAAGCGCAACGCGGTGCCGCCGGTCGCCAGCGGATAGCGCAGCTGGGTCCGCGTCCAGTCGAGGATCGGCATGAAATTATAGCAGACGGTCGCAATACCGCAGGCGGCCAGATTGCGCAGCGACTGGCGGTAATTCTCGTAGAGCGGGGCCAGATCGCCGGCGCCCAGCTTGATCGGCTCCGCCACCGGCACGCTTTCGACCACGCTCCAGCGCAGGCCGGCGGCCTCGATCATCGCTTTGCGCTTCTGGATCTCCTCGACGCTCCAGATCACGCCGTAGGGGATGTGATGCAGCGCGGTCACGATGCCGGTGGCACCGGTCTGGCGGATCTGGGGGAGGGTGATCGCGTCCTCGGGACCGAACCACCGCCATGTCTGTTCCAAGCTAAAACTCCTTCGATGGGCCCGGCGCCGCTGCTCGGATCATCGGCGTCCCGGGTATTGTGTCCAGCCGCAATAGGCTGATCGTCGAAAAAACTTCGCGCAGGTGCCCTCGCATCGCGACCTCGGCCCCCTCCGCATCCTGCCTCGTCACCGCATCCAGGATGGCCCGGTGCTGTGCGATCAGGTGCGGCATGTGCCCTTCGAGCGGCAGGCTGAGGCGGCGGACCCGGTCCATCTGGACCTTGCTGCGGTGGATCAGGCGCCACACGTCGGGCCAGCCAGCGATCATGCAGAAGCTTTCGTGCAAGGCCTCGTCCAGATCGTGGAACTGCTCGGCATCGTCTTCGCTCGCCGCTTGTTCCTGGCGCTGCAGCAAGGAACGCAGGCTCGACAAGGCGCGCTTGTCCGCGCGTTCGGCGACCCGGCGGATGATGCCGCATTCCAGGCGTTCGCGCACGAACTGCGCTTCCTCGAGTTGGACGAGGCTGATCGGGGTGACGAAGCTGCCGGATTGCGGATAGATCGCGACCAGCCCGTCCTGCGCCAAGCGAAGCAGGGCCTCGCGCAACGGTGTCCGCCCGATGGCGAGGCGCTGGGTCAGCTCCGGTTCGGACAGGCGCGTGCCCGCCGGCATCTCGCCGCGCACGATCATCGCGCGCAGCGTGTCGTACGCCTGGTCTGAAAGGGTCGCGCGGGGTCGGAGCGGGATCGGCATAATGCGAAACATATTAATATATCAGTTGAGTCGTCAAGTGGCCCGACCGATAGAGAGGCGGTTCTCCCGCGGCTACTCCGCCGCCAGCGCGATCGGCACGATTTCGCGTGACCGTTTGGCAACCCGCGGTTTCGTCCCGGCCGCGACCGGAGCCGAGGCCAGCAGCTGTTCGAGTTCGCCGCGATCGAGCGTCTCCTTGTCGAGTAGCGCCAGCGCGATCGCTTCCAGGGCTGTACGATGGATCTTCATCAGGCTGCGCACCCGCTTCAGCGCCTGGTCGATTTCGCGTTTCATCTCCTGGCGCACCGGCTCCTCGATGCGGCCGTCCTCGGCGTCCCAGCTCATGAAGCCCAGGCGCTCGCTCATGCCCCAGCGTGCCACCATGCGGTGGGCGAGGTCCGTCGCCGCCTTGATGTCGGCCTCGGCGCCGGTGGTGATCCGGTCCGGGCCGAATTTCAGCTCCTCGGCGACGCGGCCGCCGACGGCGACGGCGAGATCGGCCTCGAGCTTGGCGCGGGACGCGGCGAAGCGGTCATGCTCCGGCAGGCGCACGACCATGCCCAGCGCGCGGCCGCGCGGCACGATGGTCGCCTTGTGGACGGGGTCGGAGTCCGGCATCAGCAGGGCGATCAGCGCGTGGCCGGCTTCGTGCCAGGCCGTCAGCACGCGCTCTTCGGGGCGCCAGGCGAGGTTCTTGCGCTCGCTGCCCATCATCACGCGGTCGCGCGCTTCTTCCAGGTCGATCGAGCAGATGGTCTTGCCGCCCCGGCGATTCGCCGCGAAGGCCGCTTCGTTGATGATGTTGGCAAGCTCGGCGCCCGAAAAGCCCGGCGTGCCGCGCGCCATCGCTTCGAGATCGGCCGCCTGATCGAGCCGCACCCGCTTGCCGTGGGATGCCAGGATGGCGCGACGTCCCTTGAGGTCGGGCAGGCCGACCTGGACATGCCGGTCGAAGCGGCCCGGCCGGACCAGCGCATCGTCCAGCGTATCGGAACGGTTGGTCGCGGCCAGCACGAGCACCCGGTCGTCCCGGGAGAAGCCGTCCAGCTCGACCAGCAGCGCGTTCAGGGTCTGGTCGCTCTCGCGGTCGGCGCCGGACGAGCCGCCCGAGCGCTTGCGCCCGAGCGAGTCGATCTCGTCGATGAAGATGACGCAGGGTGCGCGCTTGCGGGCGGCGGCAAAGACTCGGCGGACGCGACGCGCGCCGAGGCCCGCCCACATCTCGACGAAATCCGAACCGGACAGACGCAGGAACGACGCTCCGGCCTCGCCGGCGACGGCGCGGGCCAGCAGGGTCTTGCCGGTGCCTGGCGGGCCGACCAGCAGGATGCCGCGCGGCGGCAGGGCGCCCAGGTCGCCGGCGGCGGTCGGATCGAGCAGTTGGCCGACGGCCTCGACCAGTTCGGCCTTGGCCTCGTCGACCCCCTGGACGTCGCCGAAGCGGGTGGAATTCTTGTCGGCGCCGATCCATTCGCCCGGCACGTTGCCTACCCCCGGCACCCGGCCGGTCATGAACAGCAACAGCGCGCCGATGAACAAGGTCGGCAGCAGCGAGCGGAACAGGGGGCCCAGCTCTTCCGCGTCGAGTGCGGAAGGCACGTTGGTCAGGATCTCGACCTTGTTCTCGACCAGCAGGTCCGCAACCGTCTTGGCGAGGCTGGCGCTCGGCAGCATGGTGGTGGCGAAGCGGCCGTCCCGGTTCTGGAACGAGATCTGCTGCGGCCCGTCCATGTGGCGCGGCAGAATGGCGGCGCTTACCTCGCCGGTTTTGACCCGCTCGAGGAATTGCGTGTAGCTGAATTCCGGCTGGGGCGCGGCGCTCTCGGCGCGGGAACCCTGGTCCTGGCGCGCACGGTCGAACGCCGACTGCGCGGTACCGGTGGGCTGGCAGAGATTGCACGATACGCCGAAGGCATGGGCGATCCTGTCCGAATTTTCCAGGGCCGCGCCGGCGAGCAACAGGCAGAATCCGACCGCGATGGTCCGCTTGTGACGTGCGCATGCCGGCAACAGTGCCCGGCGAATGAATTCCCGAATTCGGTTGAACAAGGCTAGCCACTCGCGATCGAATTGGAAGGATTGCGCGAGCAATATCGAGCGAACGGGTTTGGAAAGAATGAATCCAGGGCCGGCGCCGGTCGGAAAATTTGCCGCGCGGCCCTATATCAGCGATTGGCGGGGGAACGGACTTCCCGCTCGACGGTTGGAAAGGCGGTTCAACCGGGGAGAATGACATGAACAACATCATCTGGCTGGTAGGCGCCGTCGTCATCGTCTTGGCGGTACTGGGATTTTTCGGTCTGCGGTAAGCCGGACGGCGTCCGATGACGCCGTCCTCGCCCCGGTGGTGACCTAGACGTCATGCTCCAAAGCGGCGACCACGGCATCGCCCATTTCCGTGGTGCCCACCTTGCGGGTGCCGGGCTGGTAGATGTCGGCCGTGCGATAGCCGGCGGCCAGCACCGAGCGAACCGCCCGCTCGACGCGGTCGGCCTCGTCGGGCCGGTTCAGCGAGTAGCGCAACAGCATCGCCGACGACAGGATCGAGGCCAGCGGGTTGGCGATGTCCTGGTCGGCGATGTCCGGTGCGGAGCCGTGGACCGGCTCGAACAGGCCCAGCGTCCCTTCGCCCATCGAGGCCGAGGGCAGCATGCCGATCGATCCGGTCAGCATCGCCGCCGCGTCCGACAGGATGTCGCCGAACACGTTTCCGGTCACGATGACGTCGAACTGGCGCGGGTTGCGGATCAGCATCATCGCGGCCGCGTCGATGTAGAGATGGCTCAGCTCCACGTCGGGATACTCGCGCCCGACCTCCATCACGACCTCGCGCCACAGCTGCATCGTCTCCAGCACGTTGGCCTTGTCGACCGAGCACAGCTTGCCGCGACGCTTGCGCGCGGTCTGGAATCCCACATGGGCGATGCGCGCGATCTCGTCCTCGCTGTAGCGCATGGTGTTGATGCCGATGCGCTTGCCGTCCTCGACATGGACGCCGCGCGGCTCGCCGAAATACAAGTCTCCGTTCAGCTCGCGCAGGATCATCATGTCGACGCCCTCGACGATCTCCGGCCGCAGCGTCGAGGCGCCGATCAGTTCCGGGAACAGCACGGCGGGGCGGAAGTTCGCGTAGAGCGACAGGGTCTTGCGCAGCTTCAGCAGGCCGGCGCCGGGCCGCTTGCTCCGATCCGGCAACTCGTCCGTCGGGCCGCCGACCGAGCCGAACAGGATCGCATCGGACTGGCCGGCGATCTTCAGGGTTTCCGGCGGCAGCGGCACGCCGGCGGCATCGACGCCGGCCTGGCCGATCGGCGCTTCCTGCATTTCCAGTTCGAACCGGTTGCTGGCGATGGCGCGCAGCACCTTCACCGATTGCGCCGTCACTTCAGGTCCGATGCCGTCGCCCGGCAGGACTGCGATCTTCATGGGGTCGTCTCCTCGATCATCTGTTTTCACGGCCGTAACGGTTTTCGAAGGCCGCGATCTGGTCGACCTGGGACAGGGTGAAGGCGAGCTCGTCCACCCCGTTCAGCAGGCAATGTTTGGCAAAGGGATCGATCTCGAAGCCGTGGCTCGAGCCGTCCGGCAGGACGACTGTCTGGCTCGGCAGGTCGATCTGAACTTTGGCGCCCGGGTCGGCGTGCAACTGGGCGATCAGGTCGCTCACGACCGCCGCCGGCAGCACGACCGGCAGCATGCCGTTCTTCACGCAATTGTTCTTGAAGATGTCGCCGAAGCTTGGGGCGATCGCGGCCATGATGCCGTAGTCGTGCAGCGCCCAGACCGCGTTCTCGCGCGACGAGCCGCAGCCGAAGTTCTTCTCGCCGACGACGATCCGCGAGGCGCGATAGGCCGGCTGGTTCAGCACGAATTCGGGCCGCTCGCTGCCATCGGCCGCGAAGCGCAGGTCCCGGAACAGGCATTCCGCCAGGCCCAGGTCGCGATCGCGGCTGAGGAAGCGGGCCGGGATGATCTGGTCCGTATCGAAATTGGGCCGGTCGATCGGCAGGGCCGTGGCCTCGATCTCGACGAAGGGGGTCATGCAGCACCTTCCAGCCGGCGCACGTCGGTCAGGTGTCCGGTCACCGCCGCCGCCGCCGCCATCGCTGGGCTCATCAGGTGGGTGCGGGCACCCGGGCCCTGGCGCCCGACGAAATTGCGGTTGGAGGTCGAGGCGCAGCGCTGGCCCGGCGCCACGATCTCGCCGTTGGTGCCGAGACACATCGAGCAGCCGGCCTCGCGCCATTCGAAACCGGCGTCGGTGAAGACGCGGTCGAGGCCCTCGGCCTCGGCCTGAAGCTTGATCAGGCCGCTGCCGGGAACGACCCAGGCCGTGATGCCTTCGGCGACCTTGCGGCCGGAAGCGACCGCCGCAGCCGCGCGCAGATCCTCGATCCGGCTGTTGGTGCAGGAACCGATGAACACCCGGTCGACCGGCACTTCATCCAGCCTGGTGCCGGGTGTCAGGCCCATGTAGTCGAGCGCGCGCCGCATGCCGTCGCGGCGCTCTGCATCGGGCTCGGCGGCAGGATCGGGAATGATGCCGCTGATCGGCAGGGCGTTTTCCGGGCTGGTGCCCCAGGTCACCATCGGCTCGAAGCTCGTTCCGTCCAGCGTCACTTCGCGATCGAAGACGGCGCCCGGATCGGTCGGCAGCCGGCGCCAGCGCGCGACCGCGGCATCCCAGTCGGCGCCCTTCGGCGCATAGGGGCGGCCGTGGAGATAATCGAACGTGACGTCGTCGGGCGCCACCATGCCGGCGCGCCCGCCAGCCTCGATCGACATGTTGCAGAGTGTCAGGCGCCCTTCCATCGACAGGCCGCGGATGGCGCTGCCGGCATATTCGATCACATGCTCGGTGGCGCCGGCAGCGCCGATCCTGGCAATGATGCTGAGGATCATGTCCTTCGCCGTCACGCCGGCCGGCAACGAGCCGTCGACCTGGATCTTGAACGTGCGCGGCTTGCGTTGCCACAGCGTCTGGGTCGCCAGCACATGGGCGACCTCGGTCGAGCCGATGCCGAAGGCCAGCGCGCCGACCGCGCCGTGGGTCGAGGTATGGCTGTCGCCGCAGACGAGCAGGGCGCCGGGCTGGCTGAGGCCCTCTTCCGGTCCGATGATGTGCACGATGCCCTGGCGCGGATCGCCCAGGCCGAACAGCGTGACGCCCGAAGCCGCGGTGTTCTGCACCAGTTGCTCCACCATGCCGCGCTTTTCCGGATCCGGGATCCGGGCGATGGCGCGGGTGTCGGTCAGCACATAATGGTCGGGGGTCGCGAAGGTGCGACCGGGCACCCGCACGCCGACGCCACGACGACGCAGGGTCTGGAAAGCCGGTGCCGAGCCGTCGTGGATCAGGTGGCAGTCGACATAGAGCAGGGTCTGGCCGTCGGGCCGTTCCAGGACGCGGTGGCGCGACCAAACCTTTTCGAACAGCGTGCTCGGTGACGTCTCGACCGGCATGCGAACTCCTCCTCAACCCCCGGCGCTCATCGGCCGTTGGGCGGGAGACTAGCCGCTGCCCCGGAGCCGGCGGCATCGTATTTGAGCAGCGGGCCGTCGCATTCCGCGATCCGTCCGGGGTCTAGCCGCCGCTGGAAAAGCCCAGCCGGCGGCGCATTTCCACGACTGCGCAATCGGGCGTGGTCAGGACCGGCTTGCCGGTCGCGGCTGCCACCGCGTCCGCCGCCCGGGCGAGACTGAATTGGGCGAGGGCGATCACGTCGCAATCCGCCAGGCCACGGGCGGCAAGGGCGGTCAGGCGATCGTGCTCGGCACCGTCGCCGCGATCGAGTGCCGCCATCGCGCCCTCGATCAGCCGGGGAACCACCGTCACGGGGGCCGGGAATTCCGGCGGCATCGAGGCGAGCGTCGGGGCGAAGCTGGCCAACAGGCCGATGCGGCTGCCGCGGGCGACGGCGTCGTTGATCATGGCCTCGTTCGGCTTCAGGACCGGCATGGGAGCCAGGGCCGCGGCACAGGCCTCGATGCACGGCCCGAAGGCGGAGCATGTGAACAGCAGCCCGTCGGCACCACCATCCGCCGCATAGCGGGCGAGCGTCAGGAAGCGGTCGGTCATGGCCGGGGTCAGTCGGCCATCGCGCGCCAGATCCGCGGAAAGCCGATCGTCGAGCAGGTTCTGCAACTCGGCTTCGGGCCACAGCCGCGCGAAAGCGGTTTCGATCGGCACGATCGAATGACGCAGGGCGTGAATCAAGGCGATACGCATTCGGACGAACCTCATCCCCGGACAATCGCCCCTTTCATCTCATGGCGGATGGGGCGGGGGAAGGGGGTGCCCGGCAGCAAAAAGCCGCCGACCCCGAGGTCGACGGCTCCTCGCCTTGCCATTCGGACTATCGACGAGCGGCGTACAAGCCGACCAGGAAGCCCACGCCGGCCGCGGCCAACAATGCCGTGATCGGCTGCTCGACGGCAAAGCTGCGCGCGGCATCGATTGCGGCGCCGTAGTTCTCCTGAACTTCACCGGCGGCGGCGCGAGCCCTGCCGCTGAGTTCGGCCTTCGCCGAGCCGGTCAGTGCGCCGGCGGCACTTTCGATCCGGCCGATGACCCTGCGGCCGGCGCCTTTCACCTGGTTCTCATCCACGACGATTCTCCTATCGGATTTGAGTGAAGGTCTGGGCGATCGCTCTGGTTAAGCGCCCCAACCCATGTGGGGACCGCCGAACAGGGCGAGCACGACCAGGACGATCAGTATGACGCCGATGATGCCGATGCCGCCGCCGCCATAGTAATTCCGGCGATAGCCGTAGAACCCGCCGCCGCCGAACAATAGAATCAGAATGATGATGAGTAGAAGCATAGCGGTTCTCCCGAATTTCTTCATGGATAGAACGCGGTCATGCCGAGGTTCGTTCCACGGTCCGGTTGCCGATGTGCCATCGGCGCCGATGCCGATCTGATCTCTCAGCGGGTGCGGCTCCGCGAAAAGGCGACAGCAGCAAGGTATTGGTTGAGCGGGATGCCGGATACTGGGTAATCTTTGCGGCGCGACCGCTGCGATCGAACCGGCTTTCGAATATTTTCAATAGGGTGGAGCCGTTTCGTTCATGACCGTGGATGCCAGCCGCGCGGAATCACGATGGAACGGCGTCGGCTTCCGGCTCATTGCGACATTGCTTACCGGCTTCGGCCTGTCGCTCGTATCCGCCGCCGTCGCCATCTATGTCCTGCTCGCACAAGATTTGGCCTGGGGCAGCAAGCCTGGCCTCTGCGCAATCGCGGCCGCCATTCTGCCGATCGCGGCTGCGGTCACGATCCTGGCGGCTATCTCGATCGTCCGTGCCTTCACGGGCCGCCTGTCCGCTTCGGATGAGGCCGCGCGGGAAGCGGTGTCGTCGCGGGACGAGGCGTTGCGTGCGCTGGGCGCGGCGCGGGCGGAGGTCGTGGAGGCTCTTCGGGCGAAGAGCGACTTCCTGGCCAATATGAGCCACGAGATCCGGACGCCGCTGAATGCCATCATCGGCTTCGCGACGCTGATGCGGCCGACCAGGCTGGCGCGGACCCAGGCTGAATCCGTCGAGAAGATTCTCCAATCCGCGGAGCATCTGTCGCGAGCGATCGACGACATTCTCGATTTTTCCAGGATCGAGGCTGGCCGGTTCGATCTGGACGAGAGCGCGTTCGACCTTGGCGAAGCGCTGGATACGGTCGCGGAAATTCTGAGTGCGAGCGCCAGCAGCAAAGGCATCGTATTCGACCTCGCCCTGCCCGACGCCTTGCCGCGCGCGCTGCGCGGCGATCGGCTTCGTCTGGTTCAGGTACTCGTCAACCTGGCCGGCAACGCCATCAAGTTCACCGAACGGGGCAGCGTGGTCGTCGCCGTCAGCCTGGTCGAAAAGGAGGAGGGCGCGGTCCGCCTGCGATTTTCCATCCGCGATACCGGCATCGGCATGACACCGCTGCAGGTGCAGAACCTGTTCGGAAAATTCCACCAGGCCGACGCGTCGGTCACGAGACGCTTCGGCGGAACCGGCCTGGGACTGGCGATCAGCAAGCATCTCGTCGAACTGATGGGCGGCGAGATCTCGGTGACGAGCGAGCCTGCCATCGGCAGCACCTTCGCCTTCGCGCTGCGGCTCGGTTGCGAGGAGGATGAACAGCGGCACGACTTCATCCTGCCCGACGGGATCGAGCGCCCACATATTCTGTTCGCCGACGGCGATCCGCATTCGCAGGCGCGCGTCGCGGGGTGCCTCGACAAGCACGCCCTCTCCTACGTCGCGGTCGCGACCGGCCGGGCCGCGATCGAGGAATGGTCGCGCGCGTCGCCGCCGTTCGATCTGGTCATCCTGGACGAGGCGCTGACCGATGCCGATTGTGCCACGACCGCGATGGAGATCGTCCGCCTTGCGGGCCGGCTGCGCCCGCCGCTGCTCCGGCTGGCCGACCATATCGGCCGCCGCACGGGAAACGATTGGCTGTTCGCGCAGACCTTGGCGAAGCCGATCCGTCCGGCGGATCTTCTGGACGGCATCGTCCGGGCGTTGGAGCAGCCGGGCGGCGCATCGGCCGAACCCGAGATCATGGTCAGCCCGTCCGAGGAGTGGCGCGATCTGCGCGGACGGCGCATCCTGCTGGTCGACGATCAGCCGCTCAATCGCGAAATCGCGACGGTCTTCCTGAAGCAGCAAGGTGTGCTGGTCGAAGCGGTGAACGGCGGCCGCGAGGCGGTCGATCGCGCGATCGGCTCGGCGCCCGGCTATTTCGACGCGGTGCTGATGGACGTGCAGATGCCCGATATCGACGGGTTCCAGGCGACCCGGCTGATCCGCAAGACCCATTCGGCCGAAGACCTGCCGATCATCGCCATGACCGCCCATACGCTGGATGAGCAGCGCAACGCCTGCCTCGAAGCCGGGATGAACGACCATGTCGCCAAGCCCATCGAAGTCAAGCGGCTGTGGGGCACGCTGCGCCATTGGATGAAGCCGCGCGCCGAGACGCCGGCCGATGCGGTGAAGATCGGCGCCGTCGAGACCGAAATTCCGGCGGATGCAGGTGCCGCCATCTCCGGATTGCCGGTCCGGCTTGCCGGGTTCGATCTCGCGGCCGGTGTCGCCCATGCAGGCGGAGATGCCGTCCTGTTCAAGAAACTGCTCGCCGATTTTCCCAAATGGGCACGGGCCTCGGAAGCTCAGATTCAGCAGGCACTGATCCGGACCCCACTCGCCGGCCAGGATCTGCGCGATGCGGAGCTGGCGGCCCACAGCATCGTCGGCATGGCGGCTTCCATCTCGGCCGTCTCGGTCGCGTCCACTGCGCGCGCGTTGGAGCGGACATTGAATCGCGGAGAAACCGCCGGGCTCGACGACCTGTTCCGTCGGGTCCAGGCGGCGCTCGACGAGGCGTGCGGCAGCATCGACCGCATTTCGCAAGCGCCCGGCGCCGGCGGACGGACGATCGAACCGGCGACGGCGTCGGAGGAGTTCCCATGGCACGACCGGCGTGCCGCTCTGACCCAGATCGTCCAACTGCTCGAACGCCAGGATTTCGAGGCGGAGACGCGGTTCCACGAATTCCTGCGCCATGCCCCGGATCGGGGGGCGTCCCGCGAATTGAAGGCGATCGGGCGGGCGATCGAGGAACTGGACTTCCGGCGTGCGGCCTTCATCATGCGCGGCTTGCTCGAGACGATCGACGAGGTCTCTCATGGCTGAAACCCAGACGATCCTGATCGTCGACGACGAGCCCTTCAGCCTCAAGCGGCTGCAACAGGCGTTTCACGGGCACTATCGGGTGCTGTTCGCGACCAATGGCGAGGACGCGCTGCGGATCGCGGCGCGGGAGCAGCCGGACCTGATCATCCTGGATGTGATGATGCCGGGCATGAACGGCTACGAGGTGCTGCGTCATCTGAAGGAGGATGAGCGCTTCAAGCTGACGCCGGTCGTGTTCCTGACCGGCAAGGACCAGCAGGCGGACGAGAAGACCGGCCTGGAAATGGGTGCCGCCGATTACTGGGCGAAGCCGGTCAATTTCGACATCGCCCGCATCCGGGCGCGCAACCACCTGGAACTCAAGCGCCATCGCGATACGCTGGCCCAACTGGCGCTCACCGACGGCCTTAGCGGCATTCCCAACCGGCGCGGCTTCGATGAAACGCTGGAGCGGGAATGGCTTCGCAGCGTCCGCGCCGGCTGTGCGATGTCGCTGCTGCTGATCGACATCGATCATTTCAAGAGCTTCAACGACAATTATGGCCATCCGGCCGGCGATGCGTGCCTGCGCCGGGTCGCAACGCTCATCGACGAAACCCTCAATCGGCCCGGCGACTATGTCGCGCGGTATGGCGGCGAAGAATTCGCCTGCATCCTGCCGGAAACCGACCAGGCCGGCGCCTTCATCCTGGCCGAATCCCTGCGTGCCGCAGTCGCGAGCGAGCGGATCGACCATCATTTCGCGCCCACGGTCGACTACCTGACGATCAGCGTCGGGCTTGCGACCGTGATGCCCGACCGCCAGCGGGAAATGGCCGATCTTGTCGAACTGGCCGACAAGGCGCTCTATGCTGCCAAGCGCAACGGCCGCAACGTCGTCGTTGCGGCGCCCGAGATCCTTTCATGATCGAGCCGCGGGCTCGATCGGAACGGCCGGACCGCCCGCCGCGTTCAATCATCACGGGGGCCATTCCCCGTCGGAGACGCCGAATGAAGAAACGGCTGCTGATGCCCTGTGTCGCCGCCCTGGCCCTGTCGATGGGGCTCGCGGCCTGTACGGACCCCTATGATCCTGGCCAGCGTGCGGTCGGCGGTGGCCTGCTCGGCGCCGGTGCCGGTGCCGCCCTCGGCGCGGCTGCCGGTGGCGGTCGGGGTGCCGCGACCGGTGCGCTGATCGGCGGTGCGGTCGGCGCGATCGGCGGTGCGGCCACCACCCCGCCGCCGCCGCGTCCGACCTATTATGCGCCGCCTCCACCGGCGCCCGGCTACTACCCGCCCCAGCCGGCGCCAGGCTATTACGCGCCGCCACCGCCGCAAGGCTCCTACTACCAGTAGGCGCGGACGATTTAATTCTGCGGGACCGGTAAAGCTGACAGTCGATGTCAGCTTTACCGGTCTAAACTGCTGCCTCCGATATCGAGGCAGGACGACATGAACCCGAACATCGCTCTGCTGGCGTCTCTCGCCGCGGTGAACCTGGCCGCCGCGGCGACGCCGGGTCCGAATTTCCTGTTGATCAGCCAATCGGCCATGCGCCATGGGCGGCGGCCGGCCCTGGGTGCGGCACTGGGCGTTGCGACCGCGTCGATCGTCTGGTGCATCGCCGTGACGACCGGGCTTGCCCTGCTGTTCCAGATCGTGCCCTGGCTGTCGGGCCTGCTCCGGATCGGCGGCGGCGTCTATCTGATCCAACTCGGGATCAGGCTGTGGCGGTCGGCGTCTGCATCGAGCCATTCCGGCACGATCGATTTCCACCGTGCCGCCTTCGGGGCGAGCTACGCCAAGGGGCTGCTGACCAATCTGCTCAATCCCAAATCCGCCGTCTATTTCAGCAGCGTGTTCGTCCTGTTCATCGGGCCGGGATCACCCGGGTGGCTCTGCGTGGCGGCGGGGGCGGTCGTGGTGGCGAGCGGCTTTGCCTGGGACGGCGCGGTGGTTCTGCTGTGTTCGACGACGCGTGCCGTGCGCCTCTATCGGCGGGCGGAGCGGGGCTTGACCCGGGCGGCCGGCGGGGCGATGGCGCTGTTCGGCCTTGGCCTGCTGCTCAAGCGGGATTGATCGCGGGCGGGCGCCGCCGGCCGTGCGCTATCGTGCGGCAAGGTCGGGCACCGACGCAGCCCCAATCTCGGTGCTCCGGGACGATGGCAAAGTACGCGATTCGCACGCGCTGCACCTGCTGATCGAGGCCAAAGGTGGGCCGCCAGATCGGCGACCTGGTTCGCGCGAGCGAAGATCTGAGCGCCGCCCGTAAGGCGCCCTGTTCGGCGTTAGCGCGGCACGCTTCTTTTCGCTGGCGGGGAACGGCTGAGTTTGGTCTGCTGGGCGCCAATCAATCCGGGAAAATCCGGAAGATGCCAACGGGGGTTCGGGCGATGGGAACAGGGATGCGGACGTTGGGCGCGATCGCGCTGGCGGTGGGGGTCTCGTGCCAGGCATTTGCGGCCGAACCGGTCAAGATCGGCATGATCACGACCTTGTCCGGTCCGGGCGGTTATCTGGGTGAGGAGGTGCGCGACGGCTTCCAACTGGCGATCGATCAGGAGGGCGGCAAGCTGGGCGGCGTGCCCGTCGCGGTCGAGGTCGAGGACGACGGCCTGAAGCCGGGCAACGCCAAGGACATCGCGCAGCGCATGCTGACCAGCGAGCATATCAAGGTGATGACCGGCATCATCTTCTCGAACGTCGCCGGCGCCACGGTGCCCGATATCCTCGATGCCGGCGCCTTCTACCTGTCGCCGAACGCGGCGCCGTCGAGCTTTGCCGGCAAGGACTGCAACAAGAATTATTTCGTCGTCGCCTGGCAGAACGATTCGCTGCATGAGTCGGCCGGGCAATACGCGAACAACCTCGGCTACAAGAAGATGTTCATCCTCGCGCCCAACTATCAGGCGGGCAAGGACGCGCTGGGCGGCTTCAAGCGCACCTACAAGGGTGAGATCGCGGGCGAGGTCTATACCAAGCTCGACCAGACCGATTTCGCGCCGGAGCTGGCGCAGATCCGCGACGCGAAGCCGGACGCCGTGTTCCAGTTCGAGCCGGGCGGCCTCGGCATCACCTTCCTGAAGCAATATGTCCAGGCCGGTCTCATGGACAAGATCCCGATGGTGCTGGCGGCACCCTCGATGGATGCACGAACCCTGGGCGCGGTCGGCGACGCGGCGCTGGGCGTGCAGGTCTCGTCCCATTGGAATTCGGACTTCGACAATGCGGCGAGCAAGCAATTCGTCGCCGCCTACGAGGCGAAGTTCCATCGCACGCCGACCTACTACGCCAGCCAGGGCTATGACACCGCCCGGCTGATCGGCAGCGCGCTGAAGGCCGTGGGTGGCGCCGTCGACAAGACGGATGCGTTCCGGGCGGCGCTGCGCAAGGCCGATTTCCAATCGGTGCGCGGCGCCTTCAAATTCGGCGTCAACCAGCACCCGATCGAGGATTGGTACGCGCTCAAGGTCGTGAAGGGCGAGGACGGCAAGCCGATCCTGAAGACCATGGGCAAGATCTTCGAGGCCCATGGCGACGCTTACGCCGCCGAGTGCAAGATGTAGCGGATCCGCCCGGCATGCTGCTGGCCGAACAGATCCTCAACGGCGCGCAGTTCGGCATCATGCTGTTCCTGCTCGCCGCCGGCTTGACCTTGGTGTTCGGCATCATGGGCCTGATCAATCTGGCCCATGGCTCGCTCTACATGATCGGCGCGTTCGCCGCCGCCTGGGCCGGCGATCGGACCGGGTCGTTCCTGGCGGCGCTCGTCGCCGGCACGATGGCGGCCGCGATCATCGGCATGATCGTCGAGGCGGCGGTGCTGCGGCGGCTCTATGCGCGCGATCACCTGGACCAGGTCGTCGCCACTTTTGGACTGATCCTGTTCTTCAACGAGGCCGCGACCATGCTGTTCGGCCGCCAGCCGCTGTTTGCCCGCATGCCGCCGTGGCTCGCGGGCTCGGTCGAACTGCTGCCGGGTGTGCCCTATCCGGCCTATCGCCTGGCGATCATCGCCGTCGGCCTGCTGGTGGCACTGGGCCTGTACCTGCTGGTCGCGCGCACCAGGCTCGGCATGCTGATCCGCGCCGGTAATTCCGATCGCGAGATGGTGCGGGCGCTGGGCGTCGACATCGGGCTCGTCTACACGCTGGTGTTCGGCCTGGGCGCGCTGCTGGCCGGGCTCGCCGGCGTCATGGCCGGACCGGTGTTCTCGGTGCAGGTCGGCATGGGCGAGCAGGTGCTGATCCTGACTTTCGTCGTCATCATCATCGGCGGCATCGGCTCGGTTCGCGGCGCCTTCATCGGCGCGCTGCTGGTCGGCATGGTCGACACCCTGACCCGCGCGTTTCTACCCGGCCTGTTGAAGACCCTGCTCAGCACGTCCGACGCCGACGCGGTCGGCGGTGGCGTCTCGTCCATGGCGGTCTATCTGCTGATGGCGGCCATCCTGCTGTGGCGGCCGCGCGGATTGTTTCCCGCCCATGGGTAAGCTCACCCGCGAACGCGGCCTGATCCTTGCCGGGTTCGTGCTGATCCTGGCCTATCCCTGGGGCGTCTCGGCGGTGGGCCAGCCATTCCTGATCGGGCTCGGCACGCGGATTCTCGTCATGGGCCTGGCGGCCGCCAGCCTCGACCTGATCGTCGGGTTCGGCGGCATGGTCAGCTTCGGTCACGCCGCGTTCTTCGGCATCGGCGGCTACGCGGTCGGCATCCTGGCGTTCCATGCGCACGAGGACACGGCGTTCCTGGGCCTGATCCCCGGCACCAACCAGGCGCTCGTCGCCTGGCCGGCCGCCTTCGTGCTGGGCGGGCTGGCGGCGCTGGCGATCGGCGCGCTGTCGCTGCGCACCGCCGGCGTGCATTTCATCATGATCACGCTCGCCTTCGCCCAGATGCTGTTCTTCCTGTTCGTCTCGCTGAAGACCTACGGCGGTGACGATGGCCTCAGTTTTCGGCCGAGGAATCTGCTGCCGGGCCTCGATACCCGGGACGAGACGAGCTTCTATTACGTCGTCGCGGCATTGCTGATCGGCTTCCTGGTCCTGGCGCGCCGGCTGCTCGACGCGCGCTTCGGCATGGTGCTGCGTGGGGTGCGCGAGAACGAGCGGCGGCTGGCGGCGCTCGGCATCCCGCCCTATGGTATCAAGCTCGCGGCCTTTGCCCTGTCGGGCGCGGTCGCCGGCCTCGCCGGCGCGCTGATGGCCAACCAGGTGCGCTTCGTCAGCCCCGAGTTGCTGCATTGGACCAAGTCCGGCGACCTGCTGATCATGGTCATCCTGGGCGGGCTCGGCACACTCTATGGTTCGGTGCTGGGCGCCGCCGTGCTGATCCTGCTGGAGACTGTGCTGGCGGCCTGGACCGAGCATTGGATGATCGTGCTGGGGCCGATCCTGGTGGCGCTGATCCTGTTCGCGCGCGGCGGCCTCTGGGGTGTGCTGGCCGGGACGCGCCGGTCGTGACGGCGCTGCTCGAAGCCCAGGGGTTGGTGAAGCGCTTCGGCGGGCTGGTCGCGACCAACAACCTGTCGCTCGACGTCCAGGCCGGCGAATGCCATGCGCTGATCGGGCCGAACGGCGCCGGAAAATCGACGCTGATTGCCCAACTGGCCGGGGAATTGCCGTCCGACGCCGGTTCGATCCGGTTCGACGGCCAGGACGTCAGCCGGCTCGGCATGGCGGCGCGGGCACGGCGCGGGCTGGTCCGCTCCTTCCAGATCACCGCCGTGCTGCCCGAATTCACCGTGCTGGAGAACGTGGCCCTCGCGGTCCAGGCCCGGCTCGGCCGGCACTACGGCTTCTGGCGCCGGGCGGCCGGTCAGCCGGCGCTGCGCGATCCGGCGCGGCAGGTGATCGAGGATATCGGGCTGACCGCGCGGGCGGGAGCGAAAGCGCGCGAACTGGCCCATGGCGAACAGCGGCAGCTGGAACTGGCCATGGCGCTCGCCACCGAACCGAAGCTGCTGCTGCTCGACGAGCCGATGGCCGGCATGGGGTCGGAGGAATCCCGCCGCATGGTCGCGTTGCTGCAGCGCCTTAAGGGTCGCGTCTCGATGCTGCTGGTCGAGCACGATATGGACGCAGTGTTCGCGCTGGCCGACCGGGTCACCGTGCTGGTCTATGGCGGCGCCGTCGCGACCGGTACGCCCGCCGCCATCCGGGCCGATCCCGTCGTGATGGAGGCCTATCTGGGCACCGACGACGGCGGCTGGGAGGGGGCGGCCTGATGCTGGTCGTCGAAGGACTCCAGGCATCCTATGGTCGAAGCCAGGTGCTGTTCGACATCGTGCTGGGCATCGACGCCGGCGAGGTCGTGACCCTGCTCGGCCGCAACGGCATGGGCAAGACCACGACGATCCGGGCGATCATGGGGTTGAACCGGCCGAAGGCCGGTTCGATCCGGTTCGACGGCCGCGAGATCGCGGGCCTGCCGCCGGAGCGGATCGCGCGCCTGGGCATCGGCCTGGTGCCGGAGGGCCGGCGCGTATTTCCGACCCTGACCGTCCGCGAGAACCTGGTGGCGACCGCGGCGTCGGGCCGGCATCGCGCCGACCCCTGGGATCTCGATCGGATCTATCAGCTGTTCCCGCGCCTCGCCGAGCGGCGCAAGCAGCGCGCCGGCACCTTGTCCGGCGGCGAGCAACAGATGCTGGCGATCGGCAGGGCGCTGATGACCAATCCACGCCTGCTGATCCTCGACGAGGCGACCGAGGGGCTGGCGCCGCTGGTCCGGGCCGAGATCTGGCGCTGTCTGGCACTGCTGAAGGCGGAGGGCGAGGCCATCCTGGTGGTCGACAAGAACCTCGCCGCCTTGAAACGCCTGGCCGATCGCCACGTCATCATCGAGAAGGGCCGGACCATCTGGAGCGGCGACACCGCGGGCCTCGATGCAGCGCCGGAACTGACGCAACGAAGCCTGGGAGTATGACGCGATGATCCAACTGGGACCCCTGAGCGCTGTCCACGACCATCCGATGGAACAGTTGCGCCAGACGCTCGACCAGTTGCGCTTGGCGCTGATCGGCGCCGGCTGCGGTCCCCATCACATGACGGGCATGGTCTGGGCCACGACGGAGCCGGCCCTGTTCGATCCGGCCGACCTGACCGTCGATCTCGCCTATCGCGAGGTGTTCGCCGGCTTCCGGCCGCCGATCACGGTGGAATGGGCCGCGCCAGGCAGCCCGCGGCTCAGCATCCGCGCGGAGGCGCAGCGACCGGCACCACCGCCTGCGGGTGCGCTCTGGCGCGGCTACGACCTGCCAAACCTGATCCGCGAATATAGCCCGCGCGTCCAAGTGCCGGCCGTGGCGCCGATCTTCACGAGATGTCGGGAGGAGGGCGCCGCTTTCTTGAGCGCCCACACTCATCGGGAAATCGCCTATGGCGCCGGTCCACGCGAACGGCTCGATCTGTTGCGGCCCACGGGCATCGCCGAACCGCGCCTGCATGTCTTCATCCATGGCGGCTATTGGCAGGCGATGGACAAGGGCAATCACGTGCAATTCACCCGCGCCTTCCTGGAGGCCGGCTATGCCGTCGCGGCCTTGAACTACAGCCTGGTGCCGGACAAGCCGCTCGACGGTTTGGTCGAAGAGATCCGTGCGGCACTGGCCTTCCTCTGGCGCCAGGCGCCCGCGCTGGGGCTGGCGCAGCTGCCGTTCGACCTTGCCGGCCATTCCGCCGGCGGCCATCTGGGGGCCATGGCCGTCGCGACCGACTGGACGGCGCAGGGTTTGCCGCCCGACCTCGTCGGCACGGCGACGCTGCTGAGCGGGCTTTACGAACTGGAGCCGCTGACCCATCTGCCGATGGCTGCGCTGCTCGGGCTCGACCGGGTCCGGGCCCATCATCTCTCCCCGACCCATCTGCCGGCGCCGGCGACACGCATCCTGCTGGCGGTCGGCGAGCTGGAAAGCGACGAGTTCAAGCATCAGACGGCGCTGCTGGGGGAGGCTTGGCACATTCCGGCCGAGCGTCGTCAGATCGTGCCAGGCCGCAACCACTTCACCATCGTCGACGAGTTCGCCGAGGGGCCGTTGGCGCTGGCAGCGCTCGCCAACGCGGCACCGTCGGTCATTTGAACGCGCCGATGCGCGCTGCCGTCGCCGGGTCGAGAAAGCCGCGCACCGTCGCATCCGTCTCGGCCGCCATCGCGGGCGCGAGCGCATCGCGCCGGGCGAGGATCCGGCGCAGGTCGCGGACGGGACCGACGGGCAGGGCGGCGATGCGACGCGCCAAGTTTAGGGCCTCGTCACGCAAGGTCGCGTCCGGCACGACCTTGTAGACGAGACCCCATTCCCGGGCCTGGGCCGCGTCGAACCGCTCGCCCAGCATGATCAGTTCGCGCGCCCGCTGCAGGCCGACCAGCCGCGGCAGGAGTTCGCTGACGCCGCCGGTCACGAATACGCCCCAGGCGATTTCGGGGAAGAAGAACCGCGTGCCCTCGGCCGCGATGGCGAAGTCGCAGTTGATGACCCATTCGAGCCCGCCGCCGACCGCCCAGCCGCGGATCGCGCCGATGATCGGCGTGTCGCCGAGCACCAGGTTGCGGGTGACGTCCTGGATGCGCTCGATGTAGGCGCGTGTACCGGGTTCGTCGGCCGCCTGGGTGCCGAAATCCTTGAGATCGTCGCCCGAACAGAAGGCGCGTCCGGCGCCGGTCAGCACGATAGCGCGGATCGCCGGGTCCCGGTCGGCCGCTTCCAATGCGTGGTTGAGGTCGTCGAGCAACTCGGGAACGATCGCGTTCAGCCGGTGCGGCCGGTTGAGCGTGACGATGCGGACGCCGTCGCCCGCGTCCTCGGTCAATATCGTTCCGGTCACGGCTTGTCCTTTCTGATCACGCGGCGGGTCTTGCCATCGGTTCGAGGCAGGTTGCCGAACGGCAGCAGCGTCACGCGGGCGGTGAGGCCGAGGTCGCGCTTGATGGCGGCGGCAATGCCCTCGGCGAGCCCGGCCGGCGCTGGGACCACGGACTCAGATAGCTCGACTTCCACCGGCAAAACATCGTAGGGACCCGGACCTTCCAGGACGATGCGGTACTCGCCGGATAGTGCCGGCTCTTGGTTCAGCACGGCGGCGACCTGGGTCGGAAAGGCGTTGAGGCCGCGGACCACGACCATGTCGTCGCTGCGGCCGACCACGCGAAAGCGCGGCGCGGTCCGTCCGCAGGATGCGATCCCGGTTCCGGTCAACAGGACGATGTCGCCGGTCCGGAAGCGGACGAGCGGCTGGCATTCCCGGCTGACGTGGGTGAGCACCAGTTCGCCGCGCTCTCCGGCGCGCCAGGGCAGCAGCGCGCCGGTGTCGGGAGCGATCAATTCCGGATGCAGCACGTCCAGTGCCACGAAATGGAGATCGCCGTCCTGCTCGGTCTGGCCGGCGAAATTGCAGAACACATCGGACACGCCGTAATTCGCATTGCGCGCGGCAAAGCCCCAAGTCGCCTCGATCCGCCGGCGGAATTCCGGGTCGTCGAGACCGGCTTCACCCCCGAACAGGCCGAGCTTCAGCCCCAGGTCGCGCGGCTTCAAATCGGGGAAATACTCGGCGATGACCCGTTCGAGCACGGCCGGATACGACGGGGTGCACGAGATCGCGGTGATGCCCAGTTCCAGGATCGTCCGGATCAGTGCTTGGGTGTCGCCGACACCGAACGGGACGACGGTGGCGCCGGTCGCCTCGAGCGTCGTGTGGTCGGTGAAACCGCCCATCCACAGGCGATAGTTCAGGCAATGGATGACGCGATGACCGGGTCCGAGGCCGCTGGCCGATTGCGCCCGGGCGCCGACGATCGCGGTTTCCCGGGCGTCGCGCGCCGACAAGGCCAGGTTCATGGCGGTGCCGGTCGTGCCTGAAGTGCGATGGACCCGGGCGACGCGGTCCACGGGTGCGGCGAGATAGTCACCGAACGGCGGTGTCGCGCGCTGGCTCCGGCGCAGCATGTCTTTGTCGGTGAATGGCAAGTCGGCCAGCGCTTCCAGGCGCAACGGCGCGGGTTTGCCGTCCCAGGCTCGCTGATAGAACGGCGAGGCGGCGAGCAGATGGTCGCGCTGCCGGTCCCACTGGGCCTGCCGGTGGGCGGACAGGATCTCGAGATCGGCATAATCCGCGCGGTCAATCAGCATGCCGGCCTCTTCGTTAAATGACATTGACGTCATTTTCATTTTTATTTTGTGACTGTCCACACCGCATGTCAACCTGCCTCCATCATGGATCGGGAAACAGCTTCTTCGGACGGCTTTTCCGCGGCGCTATCGGCGGCCGCGACGGGTGCCGGGCTACGCAAGACCGAACGCACGCGCCTGCGCCTGCTCGCCGCGACGGCTGCAAGGCTGGAGGCCGGCGAAGAGCATGCGGCGCTTCGGGTGTGCGACATCGCGGGCGCGGCCGGGGTCGCCCACGGCACGTTCTACCGATATTTCGTTGATCGACGCGCGGTGGTCGAGGCGCTGGTCGAGGATTTCACGCTGTTCCTACGCGATCGGCTTGGGCAGGTGCGGGACGGGGAGCCGGGGTCCCGTCCGAGAGTGCGTTCCGCGACGCTCGCCTATGTCCGGCTGTTTCGCGCCAACACCGGCCTGATGCGCTGCCTGATGGACCTGGGGCCGGAGAGCGCCGGCTTTCGCGAGCGGTTCCACGCCCTGAACCGGATCTGGAACGGCCGGGTGGCGACGTCGATCGCTGCCCGACGAAGCATGATGCCCGGAGCATCGCCGGTCGCCCCGGCTGCGATGCTCCCCACGGCGTACGCACTCGGCGGCATGATCGATGAGTTTCTCAACCAGGCCTACCTGCGGCGGGATCCGGCGCTTGCCGGGCTGGCGGCCGATGAAAATGCCGTCGGCGACCTGCTCACCGAACTTTGGTGCCGAGGTGCCTATGGCGACGAGGAAGCGGAGTGTTGATCGTTATCAGCGCTGAAGACCTGTCCATTTTGCCGAATTTACAATCAACAGGTCTTGGCACCCCCCGCCACGCCGACGATACTGGGGGCGCAGTAGTATCGCTAAGCAACTTATCGATAGGCGGGCAACCAGATCATGGCTAACCCATTTAAAACGCTAAAAGGTATCTTCGGTAGAAAGTCGAAGAAGTCCGATATGAACACCGGACCCATGTATCCCGAACTGGTCGTCGTCTGGCCGGACGGGACCTGGAATATCGAAACGTCATCACGAGAGAATGCCACTTACGACGGTATAGCACGCGAGATCATCCTCGACTCCTGGGCGCAGGAAAATTTCCTCAAGGCCGAGGAACTGGCGGGGTACGCATTGAACCCCGGCATGGTCGGGACTTACCCACCCCAGATCCCCGGTGGCTGGAAGCCTTCGGAGAAGATGATCAAGCTCTTGTTCGCCAAAAAGAATTGGGAAGTGAGCAAGATGCATTACATGATCGGGCAGTTGGATCATCTGAAGAAGCTGCGTCCCTGAGCCGATAGACGGAGGCGTCCGGTCGTCGATGGCCCGTCGCAAGCATGACGGGTCATCGATATCGAATTGAGAGCGGCGCACCCGGGTGTGATCATCCCGCCAGCGCGTAATTGTCCAACCGCAGAGTGAGGCAATACGCCGACCCGCCGCTGCGGCCGAACGAGCCCAGCGGCACGCGATGCACGGTATAGCCGCGTGTCGTCAATTGTGCTTCGAGTGCGGGACCGCAATTGCCGAACACCAGATCTCGTCCGACCGCGACCGAATTGGCCGCGAGCGTCTCGGCATCGGCATCCTCGACCGCGATCAGCCGCTCCGGCCCGATCAGGTCGCGCATCAATTGCCGTCCTTCCTCGGTAAAGGCACCCGGGACATAGAGCACTTCACCGCCCGACAGCACGCAGAACGCGGTGTCGAGATGGTAGAAGCGCGGGTCGACCAGTTCGAGGGCGACGGTCGGCACACCATAGACCCGCCCGATCGTCGCCTGGGCCTCGGGCGACGAGCGCTGACCCCAGCCGGTCCACAGCATGCCGCGATGCGGGTCCCAGTAGCAGTCGCCAGCACCTTCGAAGAACACGCCGTCGGGAAGTTCGTGGATTTCATCGACCACGCCGTCGCGCTTCAGCCGGTCGAAGAAGATGCGGCCGTGGGCTTCCTCGCCCTGGCGCTCGGCGCATTTATAGCGGGCGAGCACCACCTTGCGGTCGAGCACCACGGCGCAATTGGCCGTGAACACCAGGTCGGGCAGACCCGGTTGCGCCGGCATGATCTCGATGTTGGCGCCGAGCGAGCGATAGGTGTCGTAGAGCTTCTGCCAGCCGACCCGGGCGTCGTGGGCCAGCGTTTCGGCCGAGACCGCCCAGGCCGCCGGGTCCATCCACGGGTTGATCTTGTAGCTGACCTCGTAATGCTCCGGCGGACACATCACCAGATGCGGGCCCTTGGCTGCCGGGCGCAGCGCGCTCGCGTGCGGAATACGGGCGGCCACCGTCTTCGGCGTCGCCTCGTGGATCGTCCGTTCGACCAGGTCCAGGGCCCAATCCAGTTCCTGTCGCGTGATGGTCAGCGGCGGGGCGAAGCGTACCACGGTCGCGTGGGTTTCCTTGGTCAGCAGGCCGCGCTCGGCCAGCCGCTCGCAGATCGCCCGGGCGTCGGCCAGCGCCGGATCGAGCTCCACCCCGACCCACAGGCCGGCCCCGCGCACGTCGAGGATGGCCGGCGAGCAGATCGCTGCGAGCCGCTCCTTCATGTGGCGTCCGAGAATGGCGCTGCGGGCGACCAGTTGCTCGTCCTCGATCACCGCCAGGGAGGCGAGCGCTACGGCCGAGGCCAGCGGATTGCCGCCGAAGGTCGACCCATGGCTGCCCGGAGTGAACAGGTCCATGATCGCCGCCTTGCCAACGAACGCGGAGACCGGCAGCAGCCCGCCGCCGAGCGCCTTGCCCAGGATCACCCCGTCGGGCAGCACGTCTTCATGCTGGTAGGCGAACCATTTCCCGGTCCGGCCGAGGCCCGACTGCACCTCGTCGAGAATCAGCAGCACGTTCTCGCGGTCGCACAGCCGGCGCAGCCCCTTGAGGAAGCCGGCGGGTGGCATGCGGATGCCGGCCTCGCCCTGGATCGGCTCGACCAGGATCGCCGCCGTGTTCGGGCCGACCGCGGCCTCGAAGGCGGCGAGGTCGCCGAACGGCACGATGCGGAAACCGGGTGTGAAGGGCCCGAAATCCTGGCGATAGGCGTCTTCACTGGAGAAGCCTACGATCGTCGTGGTGCGGCCGTGGAAATTGCCGGAGGCCACCAGGATCTCGGCCTGGCCCTCGGGAATGCGTTTCACCTGATAGCCCCAGCGGCGCGCCGCCTTGATCGCGGTCTCGACCGCCTCGGCGCCGGTGTTCATCGGCAGCACTTTGTCGAGGCCGGTCAGACGAGCCAACCGCTCCATCAGGGGGCCGAGCTTGTCGTTCATGAAGGCGCGCGACGGCACCGCCAGCCGGCCGGCCTGCTCGACCAGCGCCGCGACCAGGCGTGGATGGGAGTGGCCGGGGCTGACGGCGGAATAGGCGCTCATCATGTCGAGGTATTTGCGGCCCTGGTCGTCCCACAGCCAGACGCCTTCGCCGCGGGTCAGGACGACGGGGATCGGATGATAATTGTGCGTGCCGTAGCGTCGCTCGAGATCGCCGAAATCCATGATCCGCCCCCTTGTTCCGATGCCTACCATTGTAGGATCGGAAGGGCGGCAGGTGCGGCCGAAGCGCGCGAGTCGCACAGCAGGACCGGCTGCGAACGACCGGCCGAGCCTCCTAGTTCTGCTGTGCGGCCCTGTCGAGCAGGGCGACCGGATAGCCGGCGAAGCGGCGCACCCGCTTCATCACGAAGCGCGAATTGATGCGCGCGACGCCCACCGCCGGTTCGTCGAGCCAGGCAGTCGTCAGTTCGTTGTAGCGATCGAGGTCCACGCAGACCATCTGGGCCAGATAGTCGAACTGGCCGCCGACCAGGAAGCTCTCGACCACCTCGGGACAGTCCGCCAGGTGGCGTTCGAACGCGGCGAGCGCGTGGGTCGCCTGGCTCTTGAGCGTGATTTCGGCAAAGGCATGGACCAGGTCGGGCAACTGCCCGATCTCGATGACGGCCCGGTAGCCCGAGATCAGCCCGGCCGTCTCAAGTCTCCGCACCCGTTCCAGGCAGGGCCGGGGCGACAGGCCGATCTTCTCGGACAGGCGCTGGTTGGTCATGCGCCCGTCCCGCTGCAATTCGGCCAAAATCTTCAGGTCTAACGCATCGAGCTTCCTGGGCGGCACGGTCGGATCAATTCTCGGTTACGAGGGGCTGCCGTCGGCGGGGGTGGATTTCCGACGATGGCCGATCGGTCTATTGTCGGTGGAGTGGCGCGCCAAGTCCAGGCGGCCGGAACGTGCAAAGCCGCCGCCGTCGGAGCATGCTGGCTCGATGGTGCGACGTCTGTTGAGTGAGGGGGCCTAATGGCGAAGCCAGCGCTGGCGCAGGCGGCCGATCCGGCGGTGACGGCGGATCACGCGACCGCGGTCCACGGCGCCCTCGGCCATGGGCTCGGCGGCCAGCCGTTCAGCGGCATGATGATCCATCTCGGCAAGTCGGCGACCGAGCTCTGGACCGCGATCAAGGCGATGCTGGCCGACGCCTCGCGGGTGCCGAACCTGACCCATCAGGCCGCCTCGCTGCTGACCGACGACGGCGAGCTGGGCTCAGTACCTTTCGTCCTGGCGTGCCTTGCCGGCATGGTGCTGACGGCGCTGATCGCGGCCGCCCTGGTCCATCGGCTGCTGCGGCCGGAGCGGCGCCGGCTCGCCCATATGGTGGTCGACCGGGCGGCCAAGGGCATCCTGCTCGGGCTCGAAGGTCTGCTGGTCGACCTTCTGCCGCCGGCCGCCTACCTGCTCGCGTGCAGCCTGCTCTATAATTTCCTGTTCACCGCCCATGGCCTGATCTTCGTCGGCACCGATGTGTTCCAGGGTTTCGCCAACGCCTTCGTGCAGAGCTCGACGATCGGCTGGGCCGCCTACGTCATCCTCAGCCAGCCGTTCGCGGCCGACCGGCCGAACCTGCGTCTGGTGCCGCTCGACGACGTGGCGGCTCGGCAGGCGCGGCGCGTCCTGGCGCGGATCATCGCGACCGCCATGGTGCCCTGGATCGTTGCCGAGGGGCTGTTCTATCTGTGGTTCGGCGACGGGCTGCCGCATCTCATCATCATCACGGCGAGTTTCGTCGTCGGCCTGATGTGCCTTCGCGCGCTCTATGGCCTGCGTCCCCACCTGAACGGCTTCGCCCGCTACTGGCATTCGCTGGCCGTGCTGAGCGTGTTCGGGCTCGGTGCCACCTGGATCTTGGGCGTGCTGCTGCTGCCGATGCCGCCGTTCGACCGGGTGCTGGGTACCCTGATCGTGCTCGCGGCCATGCCGGCCTTCGACAGCATGGTGGCGCTGGCACTGCGGCAGGTGAAGGAACGGCTGCTGCGCCGGCACGCCGAGGCGCGGCTGATCTTCGTGCCCGGCGACGAGGGCGAGCCCTTGCAGCCGGTGGCGCAGCCGGCCGAGGGACCGCAGGAGACGACCGAGCAACTCCGCGCGATCGATGCCTTCACCGAAGTCCTGCACTACGCCGCATCCTGGGTGTTCCTGCTCGCCGCCGGCGCGTTCCTGGCCCGTCTCTGGTCGCTCGATGTCATCCGGATGCTGGGCGCGCGCGACGCGCGGACGATGCTGGGCGTGCTGTTCGACGCCGGCGTGACCCTGCTGATCGGCTGGTACGTCTGGCGCCTGTTCGAGACCGGCCTCACCGTCGCCTTGAGCCGCGAGGCGAGCGGGCCGGGCAGCCGGGCCAGCACCGTCCAGCCGCTGTTGCGCAGCATCGGCATGATCGTGATCGCCGCCGTTGCCCTCATGTGGGCCCTGTCGGTGCTCGGCCTCAACATCGCGCCGCTGCTCGCCTCAGCCGGCGTGGTCGGCATCGCCATCGGCTTCGGCGCGCAGACCCTGGTCAAGGACCTGTTCTCCGGTGCGTTCTTCCTGATCGAGGACGTGTTCCGCATCGGCGACTATATCGAGGCCGGCACCGCCAAGGGCACGGTGGAGAAGATCACCTTCCGAACCGTGGCGCTGCGCCACCAGAACGGCCCGTTGCATTTCGTGCCCTACGGCTCGCTCGGCAGCGTGCGCAACAATTCGCGCGACTGGGTCATCGACAAGTTCGAGATCCCGCTGCCGACGGAGGTCGATAGCGAGACGGTGCGCCGGATCGTGAAGCGCATCGGGATCGAAATGCTCGAGCATGACGAGCTGGCCCAGCACATCATGGCGCCCTTGAAGGCGAAGCTCTACCGCATCCAGCCCGGTGCCAAGATCTTCCGCTGCAAGGTTCAGACCCCGCCCGGCAAGCAGTTCGAGATCCGGACCGAGGCCTACCGCCGGATCGAGCAGGCCTTCGCCGAGGCGAACATACCGTTCGCCAGCAATATCTCGTCGTCGGTCATCGTCCACGCGGGCCATCCCCCGGCCCAGGACGACGCGCCGCTGCATGCGGTCGAGGACATCCGCGCGGCAGAGTAGACGGGGGCACACATCACGGTCGTTCCCGTATGCGCGGGAATGACCGTGAGCGGGGCTATCTTGATAGCCAAGCTGAGAGCGCCTTGACCAAATCATGGCATAAATATACTTTATATATGAAATATATGGAGCCGCCATGCCGCTCGGTTTCGAGGCCGCCGCACCGGACCGGGAAAGTGCCGTCGCCGAGGATGACCGGTTGCAGCTGCGCCTGTGGCTGCGGCTGCTGACCTGTACGGATCTGATCGAGAACGAGGTCCGCGGGCGGCTCCGGAGCGAATTTGCGACCAGCCTGCCGCGGTTCGACGTGCTGGCGCAGTTGGAGCGGGCGCGCGACGGCATGACTTTGAGCGCACTCTCGTCCCGCCTGATGGTGTCCAACGGCAATGTCACCGGCCTGGTCGAGGGCATGGTGCGCGACGGGCTGGTCGAACGGCGCGCGAACCCGGCGGACGGGCGCAGCGCGCTCATCAGTTCGACCGCCGTGGGCCACGCGCTGTTCGCACGCATGGCGCCGACTCATCAGGCCTGGATCGATGGCCTGATGGGTGGGATGAGCCGGGCCGAGATGGTGCTGCTGCTCGAGCTGCTGGGCAAGCTCAAGCAGTCGGTCCAGGGAGGCGGAGCGTGGAAACCGTTTCTGGTCTGAAGTTGTTTTCGAGGAGGCCGACATGAAGATCGTCTGCATCGGCGGCGGACCGGCCGGGCTCTATTTCGCCATCCTGATGAAGAAGGCGAACCCGGCCCACGAGGTCACGGTCTATGAGCGCAACCGGCCGCACGACACGTTCGGCTGGGGCGTCGTATTCTCCGACCAGACCTTGGAGAACCTGAAAGGCGGCGACCCGGTCAGCCAGGGCCGCATCATCGACAGCTTCGCCCATTGGGACGATATCGACATCCATTTCAAGGGCCGCTGCATCACGTCGGGCGGCCACGGTTTCTGCGGCATCGCGCGTCGCCATCTGCTGGCGATCCTGCAGGATCGCGCGGCCGAACTGGGCGTCGACCTGCGGTTCGAGCAGGAGGTCGGAAGCCTCGATGGCTTCGCCGACGCCGACTTGATCGTTGCGGCCGACGGCATCAACAGCCGGATCCGCGCCGCTCATGCCCAGCATTTCCGGCCCCAGATAGCGCTGCAGGCCAACAAGTTCACATGGCTCGGCACGACCAAGCTGTTCGACGCCTTTACCTTCATCTTCGTCGAGACCGAGTGGGGCTGGTTCCAGGCCCATGCCTATCGGTTCGACCGGGAAACCTCGACCTTCATCGTCGAAACACGCGAGGAAACCTGGCGGGCAGCGGGGCTGGACGAGGCCGATACCGCGACCACGACGGCGTTCTGCGAACGCCTGTTCGCGCCCTGGCTCGACGGCGCGCCGCTGATGGCCAACAGCCGGCACCTCAAGGGTTCCGACTGGATCAATTTCCCGCGTGTCGCGAACGAGACCTGGGTGAAAGGCAACCTCGTGCTGATGGGCGATGCCGCCCATTCGGCGCATTTCTCGATCGGGTCCGGCACCAAGCTGGCGCTGGAGGATGCGATCGGGCTCGCCCAGGCCTTCCAGCGTCTTGGCGACGACGTGCCAGCCGTACTCGCCGCCTACGAGGCGGAGCGAAGGATCGAGGTGCTGAAGATCCAGTCGGCCGCGCGCAACTCGACCGAATGGTTCGAGCATGTCGACCGCTATGCCGGGCTGGAACCGGAGCAGTTCGCCTATTCGCTTCTGACCCGCAGCCAGCGCGTCAGCCACGAGAACCTGCGCCTGCGCGACCGAGGCTATGTCGAAGGCATGGAGCGGTGGCTCGGTGCCAGGGCCGGCGTCGATCGACCGACCGCGCCGATGTTCCTGCCGTTCGGCCTCAGGGCGATGCGGCTTGCCAACCGCATCGTGGTCTCGCCGATGGCGACCTACAGCGCCACGGACGGTATGCCGGGCGATTTTCACCTGGTGCATCTGGGCAGCCGCGCGCTCGGCGGCGCCGGCTTGATCTTCACCGAGATGACCTGCGTGACGCCCGAGGGGCGGATCACGCCCGGCTGCGCAGGCCTTTATACCGACGCGCAGGCCGCAGCCTGGCGGCGCATCGTCGATTTCGTCCATGGGCAATCCGGGGCGAAGCTGTGCCTGCAACTGGGACATTCCGGCCCGAAAGGCTCGACCAAGCGCGGGTGGGACGGCATGGACGAACCGCTCGATGCTGACAATTGGCCGCTGCTGGCGCCGTCGGCCGTGGCCTGGGGCCCCGGCAACCAGGTGCCGCATCCGATGGACCGCGCCGACAGGGATGCGGTCCGCGACGCGTTCGTGGCGGCGACGCGGCGCGCCGAGGCGGCCGGCTTCGACATGATCGAGCTTCATGCCGCCCACGGTTATCTGCTGTCGGCCTTCATCTCGCCGCTGACCAACCGGCGCGACGACGAATATGGCGGCAGTCTTGCCAATCGCCTGCGCTTTCCGCTCGAATTGTTCAGCGCCATGCGCGCGGTCTGGCCGGCCTCGAAGCCGATGTCGGTGCGTATCTCGGCGACCGACTGGGTGCCGCACGGTGTCACGCCCGAGGATGCGGTCGAGATCGCCCGGGCGTTCCAGGCCGCCGGCGCCGACCTGATCGACGTTTCGGCCGGGCAGACCTCGATCGCGGCGAAGCCGGTCTACGGCCGGATGTTCCAGACGCCGTTCGCCGACCGGATCCGCAACGAGGTCGGCATCGCCACCATGGCGGTCGGCAACATCACCGAGGCGGACCAGGCGAACTCCATCCTGTCGGCCGGGCGCGCCGATCTGGTCGCCCTGGCGCGACCGCATCTGTCCGATCCACACTGGACCTTGCAGGCGGCCGCCCGGCAGGGTCATCGCGACCAGGCGTGGCCCAAGCCCTATCTGCCGGGTAAGGCGCAGCTCGAACGGTTGCTCGCCAAGGAGGCGCAAAGCCCATGAGTGACAAGCCATTGAAGGGATTGAGCGCCGTCGTGACCGGCGGCGCCAAGGGCATCGGCTTCGCGATCGCTCGACGGCTGTGGCAGGAGGGCGCCGACCTGGTGCTGCTCGGGCGCGATGCGGCGGCGCTCGACAGCGCCGCCGAGGCGCTCGATTGCTCCCAGGTCGCGGCCGATGTGACGGATGCCGCATCGCTCGAGCGCACGTTCGGGCTGATCGGGCATTTCGATATTCTGATCAACAATGCCGGTGCGGCGCTGACCAAGCCGTTCGGCAAGCTCGAGCCCGACGATTGGCACGCCATGCTGGCGCTCAACCTGACCGCAGCCTACCACACCAGCCGGCTTGCGCTGCCGGGTATGCTGGCACGCCGCTGGGGCCGCATCGTCAATGTCGCCTCGACGGCGGGGCTCAAAGGCTATGCCTATGCCACGGCCTATTGTGCTGCCAAGCACGGGCTGATCGGCCTGACCCGCGCACTGGCGCTGGAGACGGCCAAGACCGGCGTCACGGTCAATGCGGTCTGCCCGGGTTTCACCGATACGGACCTGGTCGCCCGCGCGGCCGATCTGATCGAGAGCAAGACCGGGCGCAATGCCGCCGACGCGCGGGCGCATTTCGCCAGCTACAATCCGCAGGACCGGCTGATCCAGCCGGACGAAGTGGCCGATGCGGTCGCCTTCCTGTGCCGGCGCGAGGCCGCCGCCATGACCGGCCAGTCCCTGATCGTGGCCGGCGGAGAGGTGATGTGATGGATTTCCACGATTTCACCCCGAAGCATTTCCAGTGGCGGCTGGACGGCAAGGTCGCGACCATTACGCTCAACCGGCCGGAGCGGAAGAATCCGCTGACCTTCGGGTCCTATGCCGAGTTGCGCGACACGTTCCGCGCCTTGACGACCGCCGAGGCGGTCAAGGCGATCGTCATCACCGGTGCCGGTGGGAATTTCTCGTCGGGCGGCGACGTGTTCGAGATCATCGGCCCGCTGACCGAAATGAAGATGCCGGAACTGCTGGGTTTCACGCGTATGACCGGCGACCTGGTCAAGGCGATGCGCGCCTGCCCGCAGCCGATTTTCGCAGCGATCGACGGCATCTGTGCCGGTGCCGGCGCCATCATGGCCATGGCATCCGATCTGCGTTACGGCACGGCCGAGGCCAAGGTCGCGTTCCTGTTCAGCCGGGTCGGCCTGGCCGGCTGCGACATGGGGGCCTGCGCCATGCTGCCCCGGATCATCGGCCAGGGACGAGCGGCGGAACTGCTCTATACCGGCCGCAGTCTGGGTGGCGTCGAAGCCGAACGCTGGGGCTTCTTCAACGGGCTGCTGCCGCGCGCGAGCCTGGCGGAGGAGGTCGCAGCCATGGCGGCCCGCCTGGCGGATGGCCCGACCTTCGCCCATGGCATGACCAAGACGATGCTGCACCGGGAATGGGCCATGGACCTGGACACTGCGATCGAGGCCGAGGCGCAGTCCCAGGCGCTGTGCATGGCGACCCAGGATTTCCGCCGGGCCTACGACGCGTTCGCCGCGAAGCAGACCCCCAAGTTCGAGGGCAATTGATGGCCGACAAGAGCTATCTGCGCTGGCCGTTCTTCGACGATCGCCATCGGGCGCTCGCCGACCGGCTCGAAGCCTGGGCCGGTCCGGCGCTGGCCGATCCCCATCACGGCGATCTCGACGCGACGTGCCGCGCCCTGGTCGCGGCCCTGGGCACGGCCGGCTTCCTGGCTGAAGCGGTGCCGGAGGCGGGAGCGCAAGCGCTCGACGTGCGCAGCCTGTGCCTGGTGCGCGAGACCCTGGCCCGTCATTCGGCACTGGCCGATTTCGCCTTCGCCATGCAGGGGCTCGGCACCGGTTCGATCAGCCTGTTCGGCACCGACGCCCAGCGCGCGCGCTACCTGCCCGCTGTGGGCGCCGGTCGGGCCATCGCCGCCTTCGCCCTGTCCGAACCCGACGCCGGGTCCGATGTCGCCGCCATGGCCATGAGCGCAACCCCGGTGCCCGGCGGCTGGCGCCTCGACGGTGTCAAGACCTGGATCTCGAACGGCGGCATCGCCGATCACTACGTGCTTTTCGCCAGGGTGGGCAATGTCCCGGGCACCAAGGGCATTGCCGCGTTCATCGTCGATGCCAAGACGCCGGGGCTGCAGATTGCCGAGCGGATCGAAGTCATCGCGCCCCATCCGCTGGCGACCCTGCGCTTCGAGAATTGCGTCGTGCCCGAGACGGCGCTGCTGGGCCAGCCGGGTGAAGGCTTCAAGATCGCGATGGCGACCCTCGACATCTTCCGACCGACGGTCGGCGCCGCCGCACTGGGCATGGCGCGCCGAGCCTTCGACGATGCGTTGACGCGGGCGAAGAGCCGCATCATCGGCGGCAAGCCCTTGGCTGACCAGCAACTGATCCAGGCCAAGCTCGCCGACATGGCGCTGCAGATCGATGCCGCGGCCCTGCTGGTCTATCGGGCGGCCTGGACGCGCGACGTGGAACAGCGGCGCATCACGCGCGAAGCGGCGATGGCGAAGCTCTACGCGACCGAGGCGGCACAGCGGGTGATCGACGACGCGGTGCAGATCTTCGGCGGCCTGGGCGTCAAGCAGGGCGTCAAGGTCGAGGAACTCTATCGAGAGATACGCGCGCTCAGGATCTACGAAGGAGCGAGCGAGGTGCAGAAACTGATCATCGCCCGCCAGACTTTGCAGGAGATCGCGCCATGACCGCGCTCCGCTTTCTCCAGCCACCCGGCTGGCCACGCCCCAAGGGCTATTCGAACGGCGTCGCCGCGACCGGCGAGACGATCTTCGTCGGCGGCCAGATCGGCTGGGACGAAGCCGGCGTGTTCGCCGAGGGTCTTGCCGCCCAGGTCGAGCGCACCTTGTCCAACATCGTTGCCGTGCTGGCGGAAGCCGGCGCCGGACCGGGCGACATCGCCCGGCTGACCTGGTACCTGGTCGACATCGACGACTACATGGCCCGGCAGGCGGAGGTCGGTGCCGCCTATCGCCGCGTGCTCGGCCGGCATTTTCCGGTCATGGCGGTGGTCCAGGTCGTGCGCCTGGTCGAGCGTCAGGCGCTGGTCGAGATCGAGGCGACCGCCGTCAAGGCGCCGTGACCGGCCGGCGGTAGAACAGGTCCCAGTCCTCGGCGCCGGTCTGCACGAAGCCGTGGCGCTCGTAGAAGCGGATCGCCGCACTGTCCCTCAGTACGGTCAACACGACCGGCTTGCCGACCGCATCCGCCTCGGCCAGGAGGGCCCGCAGCACGGCGGAGCCCAGCCCGCTGCCCTGGAACCGTGGATCCAGATAGAATTGATCCACTTCCAGTTCTCCGCCCTGGGGCTTCAGCGCCACACAGCCGGCAAGCGTGTCGCCGACCAGGACCAGACGGGTCACCGCCGGCGAGAAGGCGGCCCGAAACCGGGCGCGCGCCCGCTGCGGGTGCCAGCGCCCGACCTGTTCCAGCGAAGGGCGCATGGCGGCATGCCGGATGAGCAGCAGGCGTTCGAAATCATGCTCGTCGGCACGGGCGAAAGTGAAAGGCGACACCCTCAGTTCTCCGCGACCCTGATCGCTCCGGCGCCATCTTTCTTCGCCTCCAGCAAGGCTGCCTCGGCGGCTCGGACCAGCTCGGCGGCGGGATGCTGGGGGCGGGCGGGCGCGATGCCGGTGCTGAAAGTGGCTGATGCGGCCACCTCGGCGCCGCCATGGACGATGCCGGCGAAGGCGAGCCGGATCCGGTCGAACAGGTCCTCCGCCATGTCGGGCTCGGTCTCGGGCAGCAGGACCGCCAGCCGATCGCCGCCGAAGCGGCCGATGACGTCGCTCCGTCGAAGACGGCGGCGCAGCAGCAGGGCCAAACTGCGCAGCACGCCGTCGCCGACCGGATAGCCGTGGCGCTCGTTGAGCGCGCGGAAGTGGTCGATGTCGAGGATGGCGAGCGTCAGCGGCCGCTCGATCCGATCCACCCGGGCGATTTCCGCCGCGATCCGCCGGTCGAACGCGCGATGGGTCGCCAGGCCGGTCAGCGGGTCCTGCGTGATGAGCGCGTTGAGGGCGCGCCGCCGCTCGGCACGGGCGGCGACCGCGACGCGCAAACGATTGGCCGGAACCGGCTTCACCAGGAAATCATCAGCGCCCGTAGCGGCCGATGCGAGTTGCCGCTCGACCTCGACGGCACTCGCCAGGAACAGGATCGGCAAGGTCGACCAGGTCGGGATTTGCTGGATCACCGCCCCCAGCTCGGCACCGGTGCAATCGGGCAGGGCGGCGTCCATCAGCAGCATGTCCGGTGGGAAATCGGCGAGCGCTTCCAGAATGCGGAGCGCGGCCGGCGCCACGCGCGCGCGCATTCCCGCGGCTTCGAGCAAGCTCGCGGTCCGATTGGCCTCGACCGGATCGGCACCCAGCACCATAACGCGGTAAGGCGCGTGATCGTCGATCGTCGCCAAATGGTCGAGCCGACCGATCAGTTCCGACACCTCCGATGGCCAGGGCAGGAAGATGTCGATGCCGGCACGGGCGGCGGCGAGCCGCATGCCGATGTCGCCGCGCCCGGCCAGCAGCACGGTGGGGATTTTCGGATCCCGATCGATGTTGAGCGCGGCCGCGGCCGAGATCGCGCGATCCGGCGGTCCGGCGCCGCTGCCGTCGATCAGCACGACGACGGGCTCCAGCTCCGCCACGGCGATCTGCAGCGCCGCGGTGGTGCCGAAGGCCTCGGGATGATATCCGTATTGCCGCAACTGCTCGATCAGACCGGCGGCGCGGTCGGGCGTTCCGTCCAGCAGGTAGAGCGTCTTGGTCGCCCGGCCGGGGCGCCGCGGCGCGGCCACCTGCACGCCCGCGGCATCGACCGTGCCGGCGGCGGTCAGACCGTCAGCCGCCTTGCGGATCGCACGCTTCTGGTCGCTCGTGGGATCGCCGGCCTGGGCCAGGGACTGGGCGATCAGTCGCTCCAGCCGGGCGGCGCATGCGGACAGCTCCGTGAAGCCGAAGGTGCCGGCCGAACCCTTGATGCTGTGGGCCAGCAAGCGCAGATCGGCCGCGACCCCGTCCGGCCAGACAGCGTTGGTGGAGGGTTTCAATCCCCTGACGCGCGACAGACGCTGCGGCAGCTCCTGGACGAAATTGTCGCGCAGCGCCGCTAGTCTGCGCTGCAGGTCCTCAACCGTCCCAACCATGATGACGCATCCAGATTTCCGACACGGTCTGGGCGACCGTCATCGGATCAAACGGCTTGGCGAGGACGTCGAGCGCACCCAGTTCGAGCAGCGCCTGAACCTCGGCGCGCTGCGCCTTGGCCGTGAAAAACACAATCGGAACCGCCGACATCAGGTCGATCTGGCGCAGGGCCGCGAAGGTTTCCGGCCCATCCATCCGCGGCATCATGACGTCGAGCAGGATGAGCTCCGGTTTGAAAATTGGTGCCAGAGCGAGCGCGCTTTCGCCGGATTCGCAGGCATGGACCGTGAACCCGCCCATCACCTCGAGTGCGATCTTGGCGACTTCGCGGATATCCGGTTCGTCGTCCACATACAGGATGCGGCTGAGGGCTGGGAACCGCTCGCTCACGACCGGCCGCCTGCGGGTCGGGGCTGCATCCAACGGTCTATCGACAAGGTGCGTCCTCTGGGATCCATGCTCGACCTCCGATCATGACGATGTCGGGCTTTCCGAATGATGAACAGGATCACTTGCCAAAGCGGCGGGACTATGGCGGCCACCAGCGAGCAGGGCCTCGATGTGATCCAGCAGCTCCGTGTTGCTGGTGACGGATTTCAGCAGCACGTCCGCGACCTCGCGGGTCTTGGTCGGATCCGGCGCCTGGGCGGAGAAGATCAGCACCGGCGTCAGGCGATGGACCTTGTGCTCGGTCAACAGGGTCAGGAGCTCGTAGCCGGTGCCGTCGGGCAGGCCCAGGTCCAGGATGATCAGGTCGAACTGCTCGCGCGTCAGCAGGTCGATCGCCTGGCGCCGGGTTCGAACGCTGGTCATCTCGGCCCGGCTGCCGACCAGATGCTTCAGCACCGACGACAGATCCTCATCGTCTTCGACATGGAGGATGTTGGCCTTGCCGGCCCCGACCGGGCGCATGGCGCCGGCAAGGGCCTGGGTCAGGCGGTGCGGATTGATCGGCTTGCCGATCCAGTCGAGAATGCCCAGCACGCTGCCGTTGACCTCGGCATGGGCTTCCTCGGCGCGGGCGGAAACGATGATGACCGGCAGGTTGGCCGTTTCGGGCGCCGCGCGCAGTCCGCGCAGCAACGCGATGCCGTCGCCGTCCGGCAGCAGCAGGTCGAGGATCAGGGTGTCGAACGGCTCTTCGGCCAAGGCCGCCTTGAGCGCCGCCGCGGTGTGAACCAGGCGGGGGCTGGAGCCGCGCCGGGCGATCATCTCGCCGATCAATTCCGCAAACATGGGATCGTCTTCGCACACCAGCACGCGCTTCGGCATCGCCGGCGGCTGGTCCCGGATCGAAAGCGGCGCCGCCGGCAGGTCGAAATAGAACGTCGTGCCCTGTCCCTCGGCGGTCTCGAAACCGATGCGTCCGCGGAACCGCTCGACGATCGCCTTGGCGATCGACAGACCCAGGCCCGTGCCTCCCTTGGCGCGCCGGTCCGAACTGTCGGCCTGGGTGAAGCGGGCGAACAGGCGCTCGCGGAACGCCCCCGGGATGCCGTCGCCGTGATCGCTGACGAAGACCCGCACCGTGTCGGCTTGGAGCCTCGCACCAACCTCGACCTGGCCGCCCTCGGGCGAATATTTGACCGCGTTGGAGACGAGATTGTTCACGACCTGGATGAAACGATCGGCGTCGACCCGGATTTCCAGATCGGGCTCCAGGGGTACGAGCTTCAGATTGACGCCGCGCGGCAGGCCATAGCCGCGGTTCGCCTCGACCGCCTGGCGCAAGAGCGGCATCAATGCCTGCGGACTGAGATCGAAATCCATGTGGCCTTGTTCGATCTTCTCGATGTCCAGAATGTCGTTGATCAGCCGTGTCAATCGCTGGCAATTGCTGTTGGCGATGTCGACCAGCCGCTTGGCGCCGTCGGGCAGCGCGCCCATCGCCCCGCCGGCCACCAGGCCGAGGGAACCCTGGATCGACGTCAGGGGCGTGCGCAGCTCGTGGCTCACCGTCGAAACGAAGGCGCGTTTGGCGAGGTCGGCCTGCTTCCATTCCGTCGAATCCAGGATCAGCCCATCCCAGATCAACTCGTCCTCGTTGGCGTGACGGGGAAAAGACAGGAAGCGCAGCCATTTGGCCCGGCTGGCGCGGTCGTCGGTTTCCCGGGCGCGGAATTCGAAGAAGACCTGTTCCTGGCGTTCGGCCGAGCGGGCGAGGGCGGCCACGAAAGCCTCGCGCTCTTCCGGCGGCATCAGGTCGAATACCGCATCGTCCACGCCGACCAGGCTTTCCGGCGTCCGCCCGATCAGATCGGTGACGCCTTCGCTGATATAGGAGATGACGAGCGTGCCATGCGGCCGGCCGTACAACCGCAGGATCGCGCCCGGCAGGTTCGCGGTGACCGAGCGCAGCCGGCTCTCGCTTGCCGCCAGCGCGACCTCCCGTTCCGAGATGGTCGTCACGAAAAATTCCAGCGCCTGCGCCATGTCGGCGATTTCGTCGCTGCCGCGGGTATCGATGGTGGCGGCCTGGCCGGCGACATGGGTGCGCATCGTCTCCTGCAGCCGCCGCAGCCGGCTGATCACGCCGCGCCGGATGAAGATGAGGATGCCGACGGCGCCAAAGACGCACAGCAGGCTGAGCGCGAAGATCAACTGGTTGCGCTGGTTGGTCAGTGTGGCGACGGCGACGCTCGTGTCGAGGATCTCCCGCTCGATGTCGTCGGATACCTTCGCCGCCGCGGAGTCGAACCGATCGGCGAACAGTTTGTTGGCGGCGAGGGACGATTGGATCTGCCGCGCGGTATTGATGAGGTTGCCCCGCGAGGCCAGCAGGCCGTCCTCGCCGCCGGCGAGCATGGCGAGCGAATTCTGCCAGGCGCCCGTTTGCCCCCGTGTCGGTTCGGGCAAATCGTTCAGCACCCGGTTGCCGAGCGTCAGCCGCCCTTCGACTTCCTTGCGGACGGTTTCGAGGGTGGCCGCGTCGGTCACGCCATAGCTCGCGAGCAGGGCGGCGATCAGCTGGCCCGAATTGAAGCGCCAGACATGGAAGGCACGCGACGCGGTCTCCTCGACCGCGAGGTCGGCGGCAAAGCCGTCGAGCCGTGCCTTGTTCGCCCCCTGAGCGATCAGGTCCTGCAACCGCGTGCTGGTCGGCCGGTCCGGCAGGCTGTCCTCTGGCGCCTGCAACGCCTTCAATTCCTCGTCGAGCACCGATAGCTGGTGAAACAGACCACTCATCCGTTGATCGAGATCGAGTTTCCGTTCCACCGCATGATCGAGCACGGTTAGATTGTCGAACAGGCTGGTCCTGAGCTGGGTCAGCATCGCGAAGCGGTCGCCGCCGATGCCGTTTTCCCTGAGGCGTTTGATGAATTCATCGAGCGCCGTGACCTGGTCGACGATTCTGAGGTCGAGCGCGCGGCGGGCGAACTGGCTGTCGGCGACCACGAGCGCCGGGGCGGAGGCGATGATCGATTGAGCCTGTTGCGAGAGCTGGGACGCGGCGCTGATGACCGGTAGGTCGACGGTCACGATTTCGTCGAAATCGGTGCGCAGATGGGCGAAAGACACGGACGCGATGGTGCCGACCAGAACCGTCAGCCCGGCGAGGAGCATGAGACCGATCGTGAGACGGGCGGCAATTTTAAGGTGCAGGATGGGCATGCCTAGTTCCCGGTGCGCGCGAATCCTAGGCGACCCGGCGCCTTCGGATCGGACCAACCACGACCGGGATTATGACAGGGGATGGCGCATCCGGCCAGAGATTGAACGCCTCCTCCGGGGTTCGCGAGAAAATAGGATAGGTTGTGACGGGCGCGGGTCTTGACCAGCGGGTGAATGGGCATTCTTCTCTATCGCGTACGAGGCGGAAAGTGGTGAGCGCGATGCCGATCGAAACCGGCAATCGACCGAAGGTTCTTCTGGTCGAAGACGACCCGACGCTGTCGCGCCTCTATGTCGCCTATCTGGAGCGCGCGGGTGTGGAGCCCTGCCACGCCGCCTCGGTCGCCGAAGCGAAGGCGCTGCTGGCCGATCACACGCCTTCGGTCGTGCTGCTGGACCTCATCCTGCCCGACGGCCACGGTTTCGAGGTTCTGGAAGCTCTGCGCGACGGCGAATTCGATGCTCCGGTCATCGTCGTGACCTCGGGCGGGTCGATCTCCTCCGCCGTCCAATCGATGCGGGCCGGGGCCTATGATTTCCTGGTCAAGCCTTTCAGCCCGGAACGGCTGCAAGTGACGCTGACCAACGCACTCGAATTGCGCCGGCTGAAGCGGATCGAGCGCACGTTGACGGCCGAAGGTGGCGGCAATACGGACGGCTTCGAAAGCTTCATCGGTGTTTCGCCGGCCATGCAGGTGGTCTACCGGATGATCCGGGATGCGGCGCCGTCGAAGGCCGCGATCTTCGTGACCGGCGAAAGCGGGACCGGCAAGGAACTGGCGGCGGAGGCGATCCATCGGCGCAGTCCGCGGGCCGGCGCGCCGTTCGTCGCGATGAATTGCAGCGCGATACCGCGCGACCTGGTCGAAAGCGAGCTGTTCGGCCATCTGAAGGGCGCATTCACCGGCGCCCACGCATCGCGTGAAGGGTTGGCCAGCCGCGCCGATGGCGGCACCATGTTTCTGGACGAGATCGGCGAGATGGATCTGCCGCTGCAGGCGAAGCTGCTGCGCTTCATCCAGACCGGGACCTATCAGCCGGTCGGCGGCGATGCGCTGAGGAAGGTCGACGTCCGGTTCGTCTGCGCCACGAACCGCGATCCGCTGGGCGAAATCAGCGCCGGACGCTTCCGCGAGGATCTTTACTATCGGTTGAACGTGGTGCCGATCCTGATGCCGGCGCTGCGCGAACGCGGCACCGACATCATCCTGATCGCGCGTCACTACCTGAACCAGTTCGCCGCCGAGGAGGGCAAGAGCTTCGACGGATTCGATCCGGAAGCCGAGCGGTTGCTGCTGGCCTATCCCTGGCCCGGCAACGTCCGGCAATTGTCGAATGTGGTCCGCAACGTCGTCGTGCTCTCGCCGGGCGGGGTAGCGACGGCCGCCATGCTGCCCGCTGTCGTCCGGGAGGCCGCACCCCCCCGGCTCACGGTCCCGGCGGCAATGCCGGTGCCGGCCGGGGGGACCACCGTCCGGCCGATGGCGATCGTCGAGCGGGAAGCGATCGAGGCGGCGCTGGCCGTGGCTGGCGGCAACGTCGGCCGCGCCGCGGCGCTGTTGGAGATCGATGCCTCGACGATCTATCGCAAGAAGCGGGAGTGGCCGAAGCCGGGCAGCTGATCCATCCGGTCGACCCCGCGCCTACCTGCGGAGTGGCTGGCCGTCCAGGCCGATCGGTACCGTCGCCACGAGAAAGCGGCACACCTTGTCGCTGTCGTCGACCAGCGGCAGGACGACCCGCTCCCAAGCAGCCGTGCTCACCGCCATCGCCGGGCCGTAGTGGGACCAGACCGGCTCCCGGCGCAGCATCGCGGCCCGATAGAGCGCCATGGAGAATTCCCGGATATAGGTCGAGGCCGGATGGTCCGACAGCATCCTGCCGGTCATGTCGAACCCCGAGACCGTGCCGGCGATCGTGCCGAACAGCCGGTATGCGAAGTCGCGGCCGTCGTCGACCACGTCGACCAGCAGCAGGTAGCCGAGTGTCGGCGCGAGCAGTACCGGATCGACCAGGCGGATCCTGGGGGCGCCGAGGGAGACCACCGCCCGATCCCAATGATCGAGCGCGAACTTCAGCACTTTCGGCTGCAGATCGTCGACCGTCGGCCGCCATTTGATCGAGGGTCCGCGGGCTCCGTCGCTGTGGAAGACGCTCTCGATTTCTCCGGTTTCGTTTTCGAGCAGCAAGCCTTTCCATCGCTCGATCCGGTCCCAGTCGACGGTCATGCCGGCTCCGTCGCCAAGGGCAACGCCGGCGGCTCGGCGTGGACGATGATCCGGCGGACGCCGTCGATCTGTCCGCGGATCTTCTGTTCCAGTGCCGAGACGGCGTCATGGGCATCCTCGACCGAAGCATCCGGCGGGACATGGCAATG
>NZ_DASZBY010000102.1:0-50947 GCF_035943795.1 Aliidongia sp.
CGTCGCGGCCAAGGCGCCGCTGCTCGACGATTTCCCGGGGCTGGGCCTCAAGGCCTATCTGCTGCGCGAGCGTGGGGTCGACGGCGCCGAGGTCAACCATTACGCGCCGTTCTACCTCTGGGCGTCGATCGCGGGGATGAACCGTTTCCTGTGGGGCGGCGGCGGATTCGCCAACATCGTCTCATTCATCGGCCGCCGGCCGGTGCTGCATTGGACCGGCGTCGCCTGCGAGCGCGGGCGGGCGGCGGCAACCGCCCCGACCATGGCGACGCGGGTGCTGCAGCCGATGCGCGACGGCGATCCGGCGCCGGCCGTCGAGCAGGCGCTGGACGAAATGCGGCAGCGGGCAGGGCATCCGGACGTCCATACCACGGCCCTGGCGGTCGATCCGCACAGTTGGGCGCTGGTGCATTTCACCCTCTGGCGCGAGCGCGTCGCCGCGGTGCGCGATCCCTGGTACCAGGTGCTGCATCTGTCCACGCCCCATCTGCACGAGATCGCGGGAACCGCTTTCTGAAGGGTTTCTCTTTCTGACCGGGGCGAGACGAGGATCGTTGCTATTTCAGGTTTGTAACATTAGGTTGCAGGGCGTTCACGTCCGGGACCTATCATGCATCTTCCGAAACTGGCTTCACTCTCGTTCGTCGGTCTGCTCCTGGCCGGTCCCGTCTTCGCCGACAGCGTCGTCACCGCGGTCCTGCCGACCAGCCGCTCGGCGGTCCTGGGGCAGGCCGTGACCGTGTTCGCGACGGCGATCAACAGTTCGGGCGCGGCCCTGACCAGTTGCAGCGTGGCGAGCAGCACGGACGATACCTCGGCGACGAGCATCACCTACGCATTGACTGATCCGACGACCAACGTGGTGACCAGCGGCTCGAACCCCGGTTTCAACCTGGCCGTCGGCGCGAGCCAGACCATGGTGCTGACGATCAATGGCAGCACCTCGGAACAGGCGGTCCAGGTTCGTCCGGTCGTGCAATGCTCGAATGGCGGAACCTCGGTGCTGTCGACCTCGATCGACGGGCTCAACACCGTGCTGTATTCGGCGAGCGCCCAGGCCACGCCGGACGTGATCGCGCTGGTGGCCTCGCCCAGCAACGATGGCGTGCTGCGTATCCAGGGCAACGGGGCCAACGCTTTCGCCGTCGCCGTGTCGAACGTCGGCGCCGCCGGTACGATCACCGCGAGCGTGGATACCGGCGACGCGGCACTGCCGCTCACGGCGTCGATCTGCCAGACCGGGACCAGCGGCCAGTGTGTTGGCGCTCCGGGCTCGACCGCAAGCCTGTCGCTCGCGGCCAGCGCCACGGCCACGTTCGGCGTGTTCGTGCAGGCGAACGGCCAGCTGCCGTTCGCGCCGGCCAGCGCCCGGATCTATGTGCGTTTCGCCGACTCCGGGCAGGTGGTGCGCGGCGCGACCAGCGTGGCCGTGACCAATGGCGCGACGCTGAACGCGGCCTTGCCCCAGGGCGGGATCTATCAGCTCAACTTCCCTGCGAGTTCAGTGTCGCAATCGGTGTCGATCCCGGCAAAGCGCACGATGGTCAAGGCAATGGCCGCTGACGCAGCGTCGGCCAATCCGGGCGTCCTGTTTTTGGCAGAGAACGGCGAAATGCGAGGGATCGATAGCTTCGGCAGCGTCGTGAGCGGCAACATCGCGACGGACGGAAATCTCATCCAGACGGGACAAACCTTCTATCTACCGAACCAATCGGCCGAAATTTCGCCGGAGGATTGGTCGGGCGCCATCAGCCAGCGCAACTGGCTGTCGGCCGAACTCGTTAACCCCGCGTTCTCGATCAACTCGTTGGGACCCAGATCCTTTTCCCTATCGGGCGGTTACGATGCAGCCGACTACGAGCGGACCTCCTCGCTCGCCAAAGTTGCCGGCGCTTGGAACATCAGGGACGGGGATGGAACACTCGTCGGCACCGCGAATTTCGCAGCCGATGGGACTTACTCCGGCACCCTCTCAGGCTGCTCTTTCAGTGGTCAAATCAGTCTCATCGATACGCGATACAGTCTCTATCATCTGACGATGCAGCAGGCGAGTTGCCCGGCGGCGGGCTTCAGTGCGCAAGAATTCGCGGGCTTGGCCGCACTCGGCGACGGCCAAGCAACCGATGACACGATGCTTTTCATTGGTTCGTTAGACGGCGATAATTTCGGACCCTCAATTCGCGCATCCACCTTCGTGCCGTTTTCGCGCAACTAGAGCGTGCACGCCGCTTCTTGGCAGAGATCACTTGAACGACGATATTCCGGCATCTCAGGATCTAAGATGAACCTTTCGAAACTGGCTTCGCTTTCGTTCGTCGGCCTTTTCCTGGCCGGTCCCTCGCTTGCAGATGAACTGGTGACCGCCGTCCTGCCGACCAGCCGCTCGGCGGTGCTTGGTCAGGGCGTGACCGTATTCGCGACCGTGATCAACAGCGCGGGCGCGAAATTGACCGGCTGCAGCGTGGCGAGCAGCCAGGACGACACGTCGCAGACCAGCATCGCCTACGCATTGACCGATCCGGCGACCAATGCGGTCACCAGCGGCTCGAACCCTGGGTTCGACTTGGCGAAGGGTGCCAGCCAGACCATGGTGCTGACCATCGTCGGCAATACGTCGGAGACGTTTGCTCAAGTCCAGCCGGTCGTCCAATGCTCGAAGGGCGGAACGACAGTTTCGTCCACGCCGATCGACGGACTCAATACCATCCTGTTTTCGGCGGACACCCAGGCCGGCCCGGACGTGATCGCGCTGGTCGCCACGCCCAGCGGCGATGGCGTGCTGCGCATCCAAGGCAACGGGGCGGCCGCTTTCGCCGTCGCGGTCTCCAACGTCGGCGCCGCCGCCGATACCATCTGGGCGAGAGTCGATACCGGCGGCTCGGCTTTGCCGATGACGGCGTCGATCTGCCAGACCGGGACCGATGGCCAGTGCCTTGCGGCGGCGGGCTCGACGGCGACCTTGTCGCTTGCTGAAAACGCGACAGCCACCTTTGCCGTGTTCGTGCAGGCAAACGGTCAATTGCCGTTCGCACCGGCCAACGCCCGCGTCTATGTCAGCTTCGACGACGTCCTCACGGTGCGCGGCGAGACCAGCGTAGCCGTTACCAATGGCGCGACATTGGATCCAACCTTGCCCAAAGGCGGCATCTATCAAGTCGCATTTCCTGTGGAGCTAACCGACGGATTAGAGAATGAGAATCTGGGTACTCTATTCCTAACGGAAGACGGTGAGTTTCAGGGGGTCGAGGGTCACGGCCGGGTGGTCAGCGGGACTTTGGCGACGGCGAACAGCCTCATTCAGACCGGAACGGCCACATATCATTTGCAAGGATCGAACCTCGTCGCGTCGGAGGCTTGGACGGGTGCGATCAGCCAACGCAGCTGGTTTTCGGCGGATCTCGTCAATTCCTCGACATCGGCCAACCGAGTCGGACCGGGCGCATTTTCCGTGTCCGGCACATACGAGGCCTCGACCTTTGAGCGTGCATCCTCGCTCGTTAATTTCACCGGCGCCTGGAAGACAGGGGATGGATTTGCGACACCGATTGGCAACGTGAATTTCGCCACCGACGGGTCTTTTTCCGGCACGATCTCGGGGTGTGTTGTCGCTGGCAGCACCAGCCTGATCGACACGCGTTACAATCTATATCGGATGACGATGAGCCAGGCGAGCTGCCCCGGAGCCAGTTTGGCCGTGCAAAATTTCACGGGCCTGGCAGCATTCGTCGGCAATCAGACCACCAGCGACACGTTGCTCTTCATCGGCAACGACGCGACGCAAGGCGCGGCTACCTCTGTGCGGTTCTCGCGCGACTAGGGAGCGCCTAGTCTTCCGATCACTCGTCGCCCGCAGCATTTCAGGACCTCAGCATGCATCTTTCGAAACTGGCTTCGCTCTCGCTCGTCGGCCTTTTCCTGGCCGGTCCCTCCTTCGCGGATAGTCTGGTGACCGCCGTGCTGCCGGCCAGCCGCTCGGCGGTGCTGGGTCAGGGCGTGACCGTCTTCGCGACCGTGATCAACAGCGCGGGCGCGAACTTGACCGGCTGCAGCGTGGCGAGCAGCCAGGACGACACGTCGCAGACCAGCATCGCCTATGCGCTGACCGATCCCGCGACCAATGCGGTCACGAGCGGCTTGAACCCCGGGTTCAACCTGACCAACGGTGCCAGTCAGACCATGGTGCTGACGATCAGCGGCAACAGTTCGGAGCAGGCGGTTCAGGTCCGTCCGGTCGTCCAATGCTCGGACGGCGGGACGGCGGTGCTGTCGACCTCGATCGACGGGCTCAACACCATCCTGTTTTCGGCGAGCGCCCAGGCCACCCCCGACGTGATCGCGCTGGTCGCCGCCCCTAGCGGCGACGGCGTGCTGCGCATCCAGGGCAATGGAGCCAACGCGTTCGCCGTCGCGGTCTCCAACGTCGGTGCCGCCGGAACCATCACCGCCAGCGTCGATACCGGCGACGCGACCTTGCCGATCACGGCGTCGATCTGCCAGACCGGGACCGGCGGGCAATGCCTTGGGGCTGCGGGCTCGACCGCGAGCCTTTCACTCGCTGCCAGCGCCACGGCCACCTTCGGCGTGTTCGTGCAGGCGAACGGCCAGCTGCCGTTCGCTCCGGCCAACGCCCGCATCTACGTGCGCTTCGCCGATGCCGGGCAGACGGTGCGCGGCGCGACCAGCGTGGCCGTCACCAACGGCGCGACGTTGGATGCCACCTTGCCCAAGGGAGGGATCTACGAGGTCGAATTCCCCGCATTGTCGACGAGTTCGACCTCGACATCGCAATCCTTGACCCAATCGGCTCCCGTCAAGCGCACCGCTATCCGGGCAAAGGCGATGGCCAAGGCCGCCGCTGCCGGCAATGAGGCCGCTCTGCTCGTGGCGGAAGACGGCGAGGTGCAGGGTTTCGATAGCGTCGGCAACATCGTCAGCGGCACTTTGGCGACCGGTTCCGGCCTCATCCAGACCGGCACGATCGTCTATCAGGCGATCGGCACGACCGATGCTTCGTCCGAAGCCTGGGCAGGCGCGATCGGCCAGCGCAGCTGGCTATCGGCCGAACTGGTCAACCATGCCACGCCGGTCGGCCGTTTCGGGCCGGTGTCCTTTTCCGTGTCGGGAACCTACGATGCCCCGGACTATGAGCGGACGTCGTCGCTTGCCCTGGTCAGCGGGGCCTGGAAGCTTCGCGATGGTGACGGGACCCTCGTCGGCAGTGCGACCTTCAAGACCAACGGAACCTATTCCGGCAGTCTCGAGGGCTGCTCGTTCAGCGGCAGCGTCAGCCTGATCGACACGCGATACAGCCTCTATCATCTGGTCCTGAACCAGGCGAGTTGCCCGGCCGGGGGCCTGATCGCGCAGAGCTTCGCAGGTCTGGCGGTCCTCGGCGACGATCAGGCGACCGACGATTCCTTGATCTTCATCGGTAACGATGCCACCCGGGGCGGCGCCACATTCATGCCGTTCTCGCGCAATTAGCAAGCATTGCTGGACGCGACTTTTCTCCGCCCGAGGTCGGTTTCTCAGAGCGACTGCCCATCGGCCGCAGTACCATTAGAGTTCCAGGACATTATGATGCGTATTTTTGGATTGGCCCTGGTCGGGGCGATACTGGCCGCGACGGCTCACCCGGCGGCTGCCGACGGACTGGTCGCTGCGATATTGCCGACAAGCCGTTCGGCCGTCACCGATCCGGGTTTGACGGGCACGCATGCGGTCACGGTATTCGCCACGGTCATCAATACCTCCGGGAAGGACCTGACCCAATGCAGTATCGATACGAGTAAATTCGTATCCGGCCTTCAGGCCGTAAACTATGCCTACACCCTGACGGATCCGGCGACCAACCTGCCGAAAGGCAACACGGGCGATCGATTCTCGCTGAGGGCCGGGGCCAGCCAGACGATGGTCATCGCGATCAATACCAGCACGGTGATCGCGCCGGTCTCGATTCGCCCTCGTTTCGTGTGCAGCGACCCGTCGACGGCGACGGTCTACGACGCATTGCCGATCGACGGGCTCGATACGATCGTCTATTCGGCCAGCGTCCAGCAGACGCCCGACGTGGTCGCACTGTCGGCGACGACGAGCGGGGACGGCATCGTCCGCATCCAAGGCAATGGCTCAGGCGCCTTCGCGGTGGCGGTCTCCAACGTCGGCAGCGCAGATACCATAACCGCGACCGTCGACAGCGGCCTGCTGCCCTTGCCGCTTCACGCCACGCTCTGCCAGACGAATGCCGGTGGCCAATGCCTGCAGGCGCCCGGCACCGGCGTATCTTTCTCGCTCGCCGCCAATGCGACCGCAAGTTTCGCGGTGTTCGTCCAGGCCACGGGCGAGCTTCCGTTCAGGCCCGACACCGTCAGGGTTTTCGTGCGCTTCGCCGACAGCACGCAGGCGCCGCGCGGCGGCACGAGCGTTGCGGTGACGAATACGCCGACGCGGAATGCGGCATCGCCGGTCGGCGGCATCTTCTCGACGGAGACGCCGTTTTTCGACCCCGTTACCGGGGTCTACAGGGCGAGCGACGGCATCCTGCTGGTGGCGGAAACCGGCGCCTTCCAGGGCTTGAACGATCTGGGCAACACGACGGCCGGCGTGATGAGGATCGGGTCCGATCTTTCGCTGAGCGGTTCCGGCATGGACGATTTCGCAACGACGCAAGGCGACATCAACGCCGGCGGCTACTCGTTCACCTGGCAAGGTGCGCTGAGCCAGGGCGGATCGTTCTACGCGCAGAAGAAGATGGTCAATGGCGGCTCCACGACAGACAGCATGCAATTGTTCGCGGGCTATCAAGCGACCGCCTATCAGCGCACGTCATCGTTCGATCAGATCGTGGGGGCGTGGAATTTCCGGGATGCCGGGGCGCTGATCGGCAACATCAGCGTGAACGAGGACGGGAGTTATACCGGAATCGTGGCGGGCTGCCAAATCACCGGGCAGATCAGCCTGATCGACCAGCGATACGACATGTACCAGATGCAGATGACACTTCCGACCTGCACCGTCGGGGGCATTCAAACTCTGTCCGGCCTCGCCGCGGTGATCGACGATCGATCGCCCAGCGACACGTTGCTGTTCATCGGCAGCAACACGGCTGCGCTGTTCGGGACATTCGAGGGATTTACACGCTATTGAGCCCGGAGAGCGGTTTCTACTTTTTGTAACAATTCGCTGGCTTGCACGACCGGAAATTTTAGGAGAACAATAAGGGCAACTTTTCGGCAATTCGCTTCCCCCTTCGGCCGCGGGAGTGCCCCGATGCGACGTTTCCTGCCTGTTCTGGCGTTGTTCCTGGCGGGCTGGCCGAGAGCCGAGGCCGCCACCCTCAACGAGGATATTGTGGTCACCGGGCAGCGGCCGGTCGTGCCGGGTGCGAATGTCTGGTTCGAAGGCGGCTTCAGCGAATTCCCGGCGCTCGGCCCGCAATTCGCCAAGGGGCTGGTCATCTGGAACCATCCCACTGCGGCCAACGGCCAGGGCGCCGGCGTCTCGACCGCGAAGGCGATCAGCGGCATGGCGGCGCTCGGTTGGGACATCATCCGGCTCCAGCGCAATCCGCGCCTGGCGCCCGCCTGGGAAAACCGGCTGTCCGAGGTCCGCGAGACTTTGACCCAGGAGGTGGCCCAGGCACGGACCCTTGGCTACCAGCGTATCATCCTGGCAGGGCAGGGCTTCGGCGGCGGGCTGGCGCTCGAAGCGGCGAAGACGATCGACAATATCTATGCGGTCATCGCCTTCGCGCCCAACACCGGCGACGGTCTGGCCTCGATCGATCGCACCTGGAGCCAGCTGCGCGAAGCCCATGCGGCGCGGCTCGTCATCCTGTTTCCGGCCGGTGACGAGCAGGTGACGCAGCCGAGGGGCGCCACGGCGCACGACCTGTTGGCCGCGCGCCAGGGACTGTCGTACCTGCTGGTCGACGAGACGAGCGACGTGCATGGGAATACAGGGGCCGAAACCACCGCGTTCGGTCGCTACGCCACGTGCATGGATTATTTCCTGGCGCCCGATGCGGCACCGCACGCTGGCGAGTTCCACTGCGGGGTCGACGAGGTGCCGGCAGCGCTTGCCCGGATGGCGGCCAAACCTCACGGCGGCGAAGCCTGGTTCGGCTACAGCAACCGCGGCCTCGAAACCTATCTCGAACTGCCGGTCGGCGGCGGTCCGGTGCTCTACGGCCAGGGCTATGGCGCCGATGGTCGGGGCAAGCCCGCGGTCAGGAGCTACGAGGCTAGGCCGATGGGCGCGGGCTTCACCTTCGATCTCAACAAGGATCTGACCGTGCGCGGGCTGAAGCAGGAGAACGAACTGCGGCTGACCGTCGACTTGCCCGACGGAACGCGCTCATCCGTGCTGCTGCATCGCCTCTCGGGCAACAGCTGAACTGCGGGAAACCGGCGTCGTCGCGGGAGGTCTGGAAATGCGCTCTTCGTGGTCATGGCTGCTCGCAATGGCGCTGACGGTCTTGGCCGGGTCGGCAGGGGCGCAGACGAACGCGACCCCAACTTCTTCCCGACCCGCGCCGGCGGCCGAAGAAATTACGGTCATCGGCAAGCGCCCGGTGGTGACACCGCAGACGAGCTATTGGGTCGAGGACGCATTCGCGACCTATCCGCTGCTGGGGCCGAACTTCGCCCAGGGACTGATCATCTGGAACCATCCCTTTCCCTGGAACCATGCGGGGCCGGCGGTGCCGCCGATCCGGGCGATGGAGGGGCTGGCGGCGCTCGGTTGGGACATCATCCGGATGCAGCGCAATTCGCGCATCGAATCGGCCTGGGAGTCGGAGACCGTCCGCGTCCATGAACAGTTGGTCGGCCAGATCGAGTCCGCGAAGGCCCAGGGCTACAAGCGCATCGTTCTCGCCGGCCAGGAAGTGGGCGGTGGCATCTCGCTCGAAGCGGGCAAGACGATCGATGGGCTCTATGCGATCATCGCCTTCGCACCCAATACAGGGATCAAGTGGGCCGGGTGGCCCCGCCAAATGATCAATTCGCCGACCGACAGTTGGGGGCAGGTGATCCTGACCCGCACGTGGGATCAACTGGAACATACCCATGCCGGGCGACTGATGGTGCTGTTCCCGGACGCCGACGAGCAGGTGCCGCATCTGCGCGGTCCTACCGCGCGCGACATCCTGACCAAACGCGGCGATCAGCCGTTCCTGCTGGTCGATGAGACGAGCCAGGTGCGTGGCACCGCTGGCGCCGACACGGCGGACTTCGACTCCTATGCCAGTTGCATGGACCTGTTCCTGTCGACGGACCTGACGCCGCGCCCTGGTGAATTCCATTGCGGTGCCGACGAGGTACCGCTCGCGCTCGCCCAGATGGGCATCAAGCCGCATGGCGGGGAAAGCTGGTTCGGCTACAGCACGCGCGGCCAGACGATCTATCTGGAGCTGCCGCCCGGCGGACATGGACCCGTCACCTATGGCTGGGGCGCCGGTGCCAACGGCAAGGCCAAACCCGGCTTCAAGAGCCTCGATGCCAAATTCACCGCCGACGCCTTCACCGCCGACCTCGCGCCGGACCAGGCCATCCGCGGCATCCGTCAGGGCGCGCTGCTGCGCCTGACGGTCGATCTGGAGGACGGCACACGCGCCGCGGTCGTCCTGCACCGGCTGCCGGGCAACAGCTGATCCGCCGTACGAGGCCCCAATGCGCCTGTCCCGGTCATGGTTTTTCTTCTCGGTGGCGGCCGTCGTTGCATCGTCGACCGAGGCGGCCCAGCCCGCGCAGAAATCATCGGTGACCGAAGAGATCACCGTGACCGGCAAGCGGCCAATCACCCCGGAGACGAGCTATTGGGTCGAGGACGCCTTCGAGGACTACCCATTGCTGGGACCGAATTTCGCCCGGGGCCTGGTCATCTGGAACCATCCCGATCCCTGGAATCACGTCGGCCCCAGCGTTCCGCCGATCCGGGCCATGGAGGGCATGGCGGCGCTCGGCTGGGACATCGTGCGCCTGCAACGCAATAGCCGGCTCGGCCAGGGTTGGGAGGACAAGGTCGAGGCTGTCGACGAGTCGCTCGGCGCGCAGGTCAATGCGGCCCGGGCCGAAGGCTACCGGCATGTCGTCCTGGCCGGGCAAGAGGTTTGCGGCGCCTTCGCCCTCGAAGCGGGCAAGGTGATCGACGGTCTCTATGCCATCGTCGCCTTCGCGCCCAATACCGGCGTCAAATGGGGCGCGCGATACAGCTCGCCTTATGTGCCGAACGACCTCAACAACCCGATCATCCTGGCCCATACCTGGGACCAGCTGACCAACACGAAGGCCGAACGGCTCCTCGTGCTGTTCCCGGCCGCCGACGAGCAGGTGACGCAAGCACGCGGACCGATGGCCCGTGAAATCCTCGCCAAACGCAACCTGCCATTCCTGCTGCTCGACGAGACCAGCCAGCTGCGCGGCAACGTCGTCGCCGACACGCCGGACTTCGATGCCTACGCCAGCTGCATGGACCTGTTCCTGTCGCCGGACCTGACGCCGCATCCGGGCGAATTCCATTGCGGTGCCGACGAGGTACCGCTCGCGCTCGCCCAGATGGGCATCAAGCCGCATGGCGGGGAAAGCTGGTTCGGCTATAGCACGCGCGGCCAGACGATCTATCTGGAACTGCCGGCCGGCGGACGCGGGCCCGTCACCTATGGCTGGGGCGTCGGTGCCAACGGCAAGGCCAAGGCCGGGTTCAGGAGCCTCAATGCAAAATTCACCGGCGAGGGCTTCACCGCCGATCTGGCGCCGGATCAGGCGCTCCGCGGCGTGCGCCACGGCGCATTGTTCCGGCTGACCATCGACCTGGAAGACGGGACGCGCGCCGCCGTCGCCCTGCACCGGTTGCCGGGCGACAGCTGAGATGCCTATCGGACCGGCGAGCCCGGCAGGGTCAGCAGCGCCGCTTCGGCCAGCAGGACGACCAGCAGCATGACGGCCACCGGCCAGGCGCGGCGGTAGATCGCGGCATCCGCGCCGGTACCGCCGATCAGGGCCGCCGCCATGGCGACGCGCACCGGCGAGAGCATGCTGAAATTGCTGCCGGCGACGTTCTGCAGCGCGGCGCTCCAGCCGGCAAGGCCATCGCCCAGCGCCGCTTGTACGGCCATCATCATGCCGTTCGAGGCCGAGTTGCTGCCGGTCAGGAAGCCGCCGACCGCGCCGAACAATGGTCCGGTCAGCGGGGCAACAGGGCCGAGGCCGGCGCGCAGGCCTTCGCCGACCAGGCGGGCGGCCCCGGCGGCGGCCAGGACTTGTGCCATGGCGACGAACGCGATGGTCACCAGTGCCGCGCGCCAGCCGCCGGTCCAGGTCTCCCTCAACCGGGCCGGCAACTCGCCCAGGCGCCCGGTCGCAATCATCACGCCCAAGCCGACCAGCAGCAGCCAGAAGCTCGGGTTATAGAATACCGGAAAGCTCGGCTGATCGGCGAAGGGGGCCAGGACGAACGTGGTACGCAGCGCGCCGGTCAGCGGCGGGATGCTGCGCGTCGCGATCAACAGGGCCGCGAGGATGGCGAAGGGCAGGGCACTTGCAGTGGCGCGCCGCAGCATGGCCCAGTCGGGCCGGCGGCTCAGGAAGAAATGCAGCACGAGCAGCGCGCCCGGGGCCACGACGCCGCCCAACTCGGTTGCGACATAGCGGTTGGCGAGCCAGATCGCGCCGGCCAGCAGCGCCGTCCACAGCGCATCCTCGATCTTCTGCACCAAGGGCACCGGCCCCGTCAGCCGGCCGACGAAGACCCAGTAGAGCACCAGATAGCCCGCGAGCAGCGGCATGGTCAGGATGGCGCTGGCCAACCCGAGCGTGGTTTCCGCCTCGCCGGCCAGATGGGCGCCGATGATCGTGCCGACGGCGAGGCCGCCCCACGGCACCAGCATCTGGGAATAGAGCGCCAGCACGGCGGCACCCGGCCCCTTCAGCCCCATGCGCATCAGCGCCGCCATCGCGACGATCGCGCCGACGCCGAAGCCGGTCGCCGATTCGGCGAACGGACCCAGCAGGAAGCACACGGCCCACAGCCGGCCGCGCGACAAGGCCTCGGCAGGGCCGTCGGCCTGGAACAGATGGGCCTCGTGCCGGCGCAATACGCGATAGAAGAACAGGCCGGCCAGGATCACCGCGACGGCCTGCCAGGCGAGCCAGGCGCCTTCGGCGCTTTCGAGGACCGCCCAGGCGGGGAAGTCGACCGAGGGGGCGCACAGCACCCATGCCGCCGCAAGGGCGGCGACCCAGCCGATCAGGCCCGCGACCAGGGTCGAGACGCGGCGGCTGGCGATCAGCAGGATGACGAGGAGCAACGGAGCGAGTGCGACCGAGAGCATTGAGATGCCGCTTTCTTGAATGGGGTCGGGGTTCCTCGTTCGCCGCAATCATGCGATGGAGGAGGTGGCAGGATGGTTCGCGCGACGGTCCGCCACAACCGAGGATGCTTCGTCATCCGTCGAAGGATCACAAATGCCGGGAGTGCAGAGGGCCATGCTGACGATCTGGGGCCGGGCGACGTCGTCCAACGTGCAGAAGGTCCTATGGACGTGCGAGGAACTGTCCCTGGCGTTCGAGCGGATGGAGGCCGGGCGCGAGCATGGCCAGGTCGACCAGGATTGGTATGCCGCCATGAATCCCAATCGGCTGGTGCCGACCCTGCGCGACGGCGAATTGATCCTGTGGGAATCCAACACGATCATGCGGTACCTGGCGAACCGCTACGGCGGCGCGGCGCTCTATCCGGTGGAGCCGGGCCCGCGCGCCCTGGTCGAGCGCTGGATGGATTGGCAGCTCTCGATCTTGGCACCCGCCATCGCGCCGGTATTCTGGGGCCTGATCCGCCCACCGGCGGGCGGCGTCGATCCGGCTCAACTGGCCGGACATGTCGACAGGCTGGCCCGGACCTGGGCCCTGGTGGACCGGGAGTTGGCGCAGCATCCCTATGTCGCCGGCGATCGGCTGAGCCTGGCCGACATCGCCATGGGCAATTCCGTCCGGCGCTGGTACGCCTTTTCGTTCGAACGGCCGGATCTGCCGAACCTCGCGGCCTGGTACGCGCGGCTCGGCGAACGCCCGGGGTTCCGCAAGCATCTGATGGGACCAGTCGTCTGAAGCCTTTGTTGCAAGATCTCGGTCACTGTCATGACACCGACTCTTGCGTGAGGTAGGGTCGACTCCGAGCATTCCCGCGCCCGACGCGGCGATGGGCCTTGAGCGATGGAGACCGACCCCGTGACCACCCGAACCGCAACCGCCCGCCCGCCCAAGATCGCCGCGACCTCCGAGCAGCGCTTCATCAATCGGGAGCTGTCCTGGCTGGCGTTCAACGAACGGGTGCTCGAAGAGGCGGACAACAAGTGCCACCCTCTGTTCGAGCGGCTGCGCTTCCTGTCGATCTCGGCCAACAACCTCGATGAATTCTACATGGTGCGCGTCGCCGGCCTGCGCGGACAGGTCAATGCCGGGATCGAGACGCCGAGCCAGGATGGCCTGCTGCCGGCCCAGCAGCTGGAGGCGGTGCACAAGCGCGTCAACGTGCTGATGCAGTCGCAACAGACCTGCTACACGCGGCTGCGCCAGGAATTGCGCGAGGCTGGCATCGCGGTCGTGGGATCCGACGAGATCACCGAGACGGAGCGCACCTGGCTGCACGAGCGCTTCATGGCCGACGTGTTCCCGCTCTTGACGCCGCTCGCGGTCGATCCGGCCCATCCGTTCCCGTTCATTCCGAACCTGGGCTTCGGCCTGGCGCTGATCCTGCAGCGCCAGGCGGACAAGAAGCGCATGCAGGCCCTGCTGCTGATCCCGTCGTCGGTGCCGCGCTTCCTGCGGCTGCCGGGCGAGGGCGTGCGGATGTTCCCGATCGAGGCGACGGTCGGCCTGTTCCTCGACCGCCTGTTCCCGGGCTTCATCGTCAACGGCCAGGGCGCGTTCCGCATCCTGCGCGACAGCGACATCGAGGTCGAGGAAGAGGCCGAGGATCTGGTCCGACTGTTCGAGACCGCGCTGAAGCGCCGCCGCCGCGGCCATGTCATCCATCTGGGCGTCGAGGCGGCGATGCCGCTCGATCTGGCGCAATTCCTGATGGAGCGGATCGACGCCAAACCCGACGACCTGTTCCGGATGGAGGGCATCCTGGGCCTGGTCGACCTGAAGCAGTTGATCATCGACGAGCGGCCGGACCTGAAGTTCGCGCCCTACAATGCGCGCTTCCCGGAACGGATCCGCGATTTCGGCGGAGACTGCTTCGCGGCGATCCGGGCCAAGGACATCATCGTCCACCATCCCTACGAGAGCTTCGACGTGGTGGTGCAGTTCGTGCGCCAGGCCGCACGCGATCCGGCCGTGGTCGCGATCAAGCAGACGCTCTACCGCACGAGCGACGACAGCCCGATCGTCCGCGCGCTGATCGAGGCGGCCGAGGCCGGCAAGTCCGTGACGGCGCTGGTCGAGCTGAAGGCGCGCTTCGACGAGGAGGCGAACATCCGCTGGGCGCGCGACATGGAGCGGGTCGGCGTGCAGGTCGTCTATGGCTTCGTCGAACTGAAGACCCATGCCAAGGTCTCCATGGTCGTGCGGCGCGAGGGCGGGGGTCTGCGCACCTACTGCCATTTCGGCACCGGCAACTACCATCCCTATACCGCCAAGGTTTACACCGACCTGTCGTTCTTCACCTGCGACCCGGCGCTGGCACGGGATGCCGGGCGCCTGTTCAACTACATCACCGGATATGCGACGCCGGAGAAGCTGGAGAAGGTCGCGATCGCGCCGATCAACCTGCGCCAACGGCTGCTGGGCTCGATCGAGGCCGAGATCGCGCATGCCAAGGCCGGTCGGCCCGGCATGATCTGGTTGAAGGCGAACCAGCTGGTCGATTCGACGACGATCGACGCGCTCTATCGCGCGTCGGCGGCCGGCGTCCAGGTCGACCTGGTGGTGCGTGGGATCTGCTGCCTCCGGCCTGGCGTGCCAGGTTTGAGCGAGAACATCCGGGTGAAGAGCCTGATCGGCCGCTTCCTCGAGCACAGCCGGATCTATGCCTTCGGCAACGGCGAGAAGCTGCCGTCGCCCAAGGCGCTGGTCTTCATCAGTTCGGCCGACTGCATGCAGCGCAATTTCGATCGGCGCGTCGAGACCCTGGTGCCGATCGACAACCCGACGGTGCATCAGCAGGTGCTGAACGAGATCATGCTGGAAAACCTGAAGGATCAGGCACAAAGCTGGACCTTGGGCGCCGATGGCGTCTATACCCGCATCGCCGCGAAGGCGGATGGCGTGAATGCACAGAACTATTTCATGACCAATCCCAGCCTGTCGGGCCGCGGTTCGGCCTTGCGAAAGCCGGCCGGCGCGCCACGTTTGGTGCTCGACAACGTATGAGTTCGGTATGGAAGTCTTGACGCACCCCTTCTCCGCCGTCGCACTTTTGGATGAGCGCCGGCGCACGATGGTCGGCGTCATCGACATCGGCTCGAATTCGTTGCGCCTGGTCATCTATGACCGGATCAGCCGATCGCCGATGGTGCTGTTCAACGAAAAGGTCATGTGCGCGCTGGGGCGCGGGCTCAACAGTTCGGGCCGTCTCAATCCTGACGGCGTCGTGCTCGCCCGCGACAATATCGAACGGTTCGTGGCGCTCGCCCGCGGGCTGGGCGTGGCGCGCCTCGACATCCTGGCGACCGCCGCGGTGCGGGACGCCAGCGACGGTGCCGAATTCGTCGCCGAGATCGAACGGCGGAACACGGTCGAGGTCCAGGTCATCGACGGCGTCGAGGAAGGCCGCCTGTCGGCGGCCGGCGTGCGTGCCGGCATTCCCGATGCCGACGGCATCACCGGCGATCTCGGCGGCGGCTCGGTCGAACTGGCCATGACCGGCGCCGTCGTCTCGCCGCTGGTCTCGAGCCTGCCGATCGGCGCGCTGCGCCTGACCGAGGCCGGCGGGGACGATGCCCGGGCGCGCCAGATCGTCGACCAGGCGGTCGGCGGCATCGACTGGCTTGCCCAGGGGCGCGGGCGCCATTTCTATGCCGTCGGTGGAACCTGGCGCGCGCTGGCCCGCATCCATATGGAGCAGACCGGCTACCCGCTGCACATCATCCAGAATTACTGGGTCGGCCGGCAGGAGATCGAGAATTTCACCGACCTGGTCAGCCGCCAGTCGCGACGGTCGCTGGAAAAGGTCGCCGGCATTTCGCGCAAGCGCCTGGAGACGGTGCCGCTTGCCGCCTACGTGCTGCACCGCCTGGTCAAGACGATCCAGCCGGACCGGGTCGTGTTCAGCGCTTACGGGCTGCGCGAGGGTCATCTGTTCGAGCAATTGCCCCCGACCGAGCAACGGCTGGATCCGCTGCTGGCCGCGGCCGAGGCGATCGCGAGAACTAACCCGCGTTTCGCCACCGGCGGCGACGAGCTGGTGCGTTGGACCGATCCGCTGTTTGCGGAGGAGACGGCTATGCAGAAGCGGCTGCGCCGTGCCGCCGCATTGCTGTCGGACATCGGCTGGAGCGAGCATCCGGACTACCGCGACGAGCAGACCTTCATGCGCTGCCTGCGCATGCCGGTGGCCGGCCTCGACCACCAGGGCCGCGCCTTCCTGGCGGTAGCGCTGCATGCCCGCTACGGCGGCAATCCCGACGCGCAGATCCTGAACCGGATCCGCGGCCTGATCGACGAGCAGACCCTGGCCCGCGCCCGCTCGGTCGGTCTGGGGCTGCGGCTCGCCTACACGCTGTCGGGCGGGGCACCCGGGCTGGTCGGCAGCGCTACGCTGGAGGTCGACGACACGACCCTGGCCCTGACCGTGCCGGAACATACCGCGATCTATACCGGCGAGGCCGTGCAGCGCCGCCTCGATGCGCTCGGCCGCGCCGTCGGCAAGCGCACCCTGGTCCGGACGGAGGATGCGGCGGCACCGCCGCCGAAGAAGCGCGCGCGCGGGTAACCGCAAAGATCGACGTGGACGCACGTATGGCGGGAATGCTATCGAGGTTTCGCGCCGGATGCCGGCGTGGAGCCGGAGCACCTTGCCATGACGCTTGCCGCCGATACGCCTCTCGCCGTTCCCCTGTCCGAGCCTGCCCCGCCGTCCGGTCCCGTCCGTTTCATGGACCGGGGCGGCCTGTTCGGACTGCTGGTCAAGAACGCGGTCCTGACGCTCGTCACTTTCGGCATCTATCGCTTCTGGGCGCGGGCGGCCCTGCGGCGCTACTGGTGGGGCTCGATCGTCGTCGCCGGCGATCCGCTGGAGTATACCGGGACCGGCCTTGAGCTGTTCATCGGTTTCCTGATGTTCCTCGGCATCATGCTGCCGTTCGGGCTGGTCTATGGATTGACCGCGCTGCTGCAGCACGCCAACCCGATCATCGGTGGACTGTTGCGGTTGGTCGAAGGGCTGGGCTTCTTCGTGCTGATCCAGTTCGTCACGTTCCGGGCCCGCCGTTATCGCCTGTCGCGCACGCTGTGGCGCGGTGTGCGGGCGAGCCAGGGCGGATCGAGTTGGGCCTATCTGCGCCTCGTGATCGGCTGGACGCTGCTTTCGGCGATCACTCTGGGGATTGCGTATCCTTGGGCCCGGATCGCCACGACGCGCTATCTGATGGACCGCACGGCACTCGGCGATCTCGAAGCGCGCTTCGAGGGGCGGGGGAGCGATCTCATCCTCGCCTGGATCGTGCCTTACGTCATTTTCGCTGGGTCGATCGTTTTGCTGATTACCCTGAAAATCGATACCACCAAAGAGGCCAAGCCATCTCCCGGCATCTTTCTTGTCGGCCTCGGCTATCTGACGTGGCTGTTCGGCTTGCTTGTCTACTTCCTGATCGAGCTGCGATACACCATCCGGAAGACGCGTTTCGGCGAGGTGCAAATTGGTTCGTTACTGTCTGTGGGCGGCCTGATCGCCCGGATCGTCGGCTTCGGCATCGCCGCATGGCTCGTTCTGGTCGTTGCGATGGTGGCGATCATCGGATTGTTCATGGGATTGGGTGGCGTGCACGCAGGCGCTGGAGCCAGCCAAACGCTGAGCATCATCGCATCGGTGGTCGCCTTCGTCATTGCCTTCGGTCTCTTCAACATCCTGCGGATCTTCTGGATCGACCGGGCGATCGTCCGGCAGATCTGCGACACCATGAGCATGACCAACGTCGATCGTCTGGATCGGATCGGTCAGTCGACGGCGCCGATGCCGAGTGCGGGCGAGGGCATGGCGGATGCATTCGACATCGGCGCTTTCTGACCCGACGGTAGAGGAGCGCCACCGTGCGCGGACGATTGAACGATGGGCGGACCACCGCGGTCCATGACGTCCATCTCACCGTCGATCCGGACGCAGGGCAGCTGCGGTTCGAACCGGCGGCCGATGGAGCGGTAAGGCTGGAGCCTTGGCCTCTGGCCGACGTCCGAGTCGTCGAACGGAACGGGCAGGGCGCCCGCCTGACCGTCGGGGGATGGGAAGGCGCGCGGCTGCAGGTCGGGGTGGAAGCGCGGGATTTCCTGGCGCTCCATTGCCCCAACCTGCACCGCCGACCACGGGCGCGCTGGTCCGGCGGGCGGGTGGCACTCTGGTGCCTGTTGGCCGTCGTCGGTTTGACCGGAACATTGTTCGTCCTGCTGCCGCGGGTCGCGCACCAGGCGGCCCTGGTGCTGCCTGCGTCGCTGGAGCGGCAACTCGGAGCCAGCAGTGAGCGTGGCATGGTCTCGATGCTGACGCTCGGCGGCACGCCGATCCGGCGCTGCGTGGCGCCAACGGGGCAGGCAGCGCTCGATCGACTGGGCGCGCGCCTCGCAACGGCCGGCGGCCTGGCGGAGGCGCCGCGCATCGCGGTCCTGGATAGTTCGATCGTCAACGCCTTCGCGCTGCCCGGGCACCGCGTCCTGCTGTTCTCCGGCCTACTCGACCGGGCCGAAGGACCTTCGGCGATCGCCGGCATCCTGGGGCATGAAATGGGCCATGTCGCCCATCATGATCCGACCGAGGCGCTCGTGCGCAATGCCGGCCTGGGCCTGCTGGTCGGCGTCGCGACCGGCGACCTGTTCGGGGGCTCGACGGCGGGCATCGCGACCTTGCTGCTGACCCGCAATGCCTACTCGCGCGAGGCCGAACGGGCGGCAGATGGCTTCGCCCTCACCACACTGGCGGCAGCCGGCATCGAAAGCCTGCCGCTCGCGCGCTTCTATCGGCGGATCGGGCGCGAGGCAGCGGCGTCAGGGGCGCTCGTGCCCTCGCTGCTCAGCACGCACCCGGATCCCGGCGACCGCCAAGCCCGGGTCGAGCGAGAGGGTCACGACGGCGCCCCGGCGATGGACGATAAGGATTGGCAGGCGCTGCTGCGGATCTGCGACAAACAGGCGCCGGACGAACCTTAATCGGCGGCGGGCGAGGATTCCAGCGCATCAAGGTCGACGACCTTGATGCGCTTGCCCTGGGCGGTCAGCGCCAGCTTGCCGTGCTTCAAAGCCAGCGCGTCACGGCCGAACAGCTCGAACCGCCATCCGCTGAGCGACGGCACGTCGGCACGGTCATCGGCCGCGATCATTTCCAGTTCGGCGCCGTTGGCCACCAGCTTCTGAGCGACGTCGTGATCCTCGCAGCGCAGTTTCAGCAGCACGCGCAGCAGGTCGACGAGCGGACCCAGGCCCGGCGGCAGGTCGGTGCGGGTCGGCAGTTCCGGCGTCAGGTTCTCCGGCGAGGCGAGACCGCGCTCGACGCAGGCGATCATGTCGGTACCGAGCTTGCCCTCAGCGACCGAGCGGCCGAGGCCGCGGATCCGCGCCAGATCGTCGATCGTTGTGGGCGCGTGGGCCGCGATTTCCAGCAACGATTCATCGCGCAGGATGCGGCCGCGCGGAATGTCGCGGCTCTGGGCCGCCAACTCGCGCCAGGCGGCCAGTTCCTTCAGGATCGCCAGGAATTTCTTGTTGCCGCCGCGCGTCTTCAGCCGCTTCCAGGCATCGGCCGGATCGACCCGATAGGTCGCGGGATCGGTCAGGATCGCCATCTCGTCGGCCAGCCATTCCATCCGGCCGGACTTCTCGATCTTGGCCTTCAGCTTCTCGTAGACCGTGCGCAGATAGGTGACGTCGGCCAGTGCATAGACCAGCTGGCGCTCGGTCAACGGCCGATGGGCCCAGTCGGTGAAACGCGAGGATTTGTCGATCTTGGCGCCGGCGAGCTTGGTTGCCAAGGTCTCGTAGCTGACCGCGTCGCCATAGCCGCAGACCATGCCGGCGACCTGGCTGTCGAATAGCGGCGTCGGCACGATTCCGGTCAAGTTGACGAAGATCTCGATGTCCTGGCGGGCGGCATGGAAGACCTTCAACACCTGTTCGTTTGCGAGCAGGTCGAGCAGCGGCTTCAGGTCCAGGCCCGGCGCCAGCGCGTCGATCGCGGCCTCCTCGTCAGGGCCGGCGACCTGGACCAGGCACAATTGCGGCCAGTAGGTCTTGTCGCGCAGGAATTCGGTGTCGACCGTGATGAAGTCGGCGGTGGCTTGCCGAGCGCAAAACGCTTCCAGCTCGCCCGGCGTGGTGATCAGGTTCATGGGATTGCTATACACGGGACGGCGGCCGGCGGGAAGCCGGACGGGGGATCGTACCGGAGATCGTGTTCAAGCCCGGTCGAAAATCCGCTTCCGTCAGCCCCGCCTCGTCAAAAGGCCGGAGTGCTATTGCGCGCTTTCGCTCTGCAGCTGGGCATAGTTCTGGATGCCCATCTGGGCGATCATGCTCTGCTGTTCTTCGATGAAGTCGACGTGCTCTTCCTCTTCCTCGAGGATGTCGCTCAGCAGATCGCGCGTGACGAAATCGCGGACGCTCTCGCAATAGACGATGGCTTCCTTGAGCATGGGGATCGCGCGCTCCTCGACCTTGAGGTCGCAAGCCAGGATTTCTTCGATAGTCTCGCCGATCAGCAGCTTGTCGAGATCCTGCAGGTTGGGCAGGCCGTCCAGGAACAGGATGCGCTCGATCAGCCGATCGGCATGCTTCATCTCGTCGATGGATTCCTTGTATTCATACTTGCCGAGCTTCGCGATGCCCCAATTCTGCAACATACGGGCGTGCAGGAAATACTGGTTGATCGCGGTCAACTCGTTGCGCAGGATCGCGTTCAGATGTTGCAGGACGGTGGGATCGCCGCGCATGGCCGCTCCTTTCCAGGGATGGTTCGCTGGTCGGCAGGCTAGAGCTGCCCGAAGCGGGCGTCAATGACGGGGGGTTGCAGCGCTCAGGCCGGGATCGCGGCCTGAGCGATCGCGTTGGCGGCCTCGTTCAGGATCTCACGGACCGTGGGCACGCACTTGCCGCATTTCGGCTTTACGCCGAGCGCGCAATAGACCGCTGCCGTGGAGCTGCCGGCGGCCGAGCAGACGGCGCGGACTTGGCGGTCGGTGAAGGCATTGCACAGGCAGACATACATGAGCGGTGAGGCCTCGAGGCTTGGCGTCAGCGAACGTCGGCGTCTCTTGTAATCGATAATGATAATGCGTCGCAATGCCGAATTTGCGGATCAGATGGTCTGACCGTAGCGGATCGCGGTTAACCAGGCGTTTGTCGTCGGTCGAATTCATCGAAGGCCCATACCCACGCGGGCCTCGCGGCCAGCGCATGCCTGGCTGCCCATCGCTTGACAAACCGGGGACGGCAGGGTGCTCTACGCCGCTTCGAGGGTCCGGCGGCAACGCCGGCCGCTCCATGCCCATTTTCAAGCTGCTCTCGAGCAGCTGCTGCTATCAGAAGGCCCCGACCCATGCACGCCTACCGGACCCATACCTGCGGTGAGTTGAAGCTGAGCGACGCCGGGAAGACCGTGCGCCTCAGCGGTTGGGTCCACCGCACGCGCGACCATGGCCAGTTGCTGTTCGTCGACCTGCGCGACAATTACGGCGTGACCCAGGTCGTGGTCGACAGCGGCAGCCCGATGTTCACCACGATGGTCGAGCTGAAGCTGGAAAGCGTCGTTACGATCACCGGCGACGTCGTGGCGCGCTCGGCCGAGACGGTCAACGCGGCACTCGTGACCGGCGAAGTCGAGATCAAGGTCACCGAATTCCTGCTGCAGACCGAGGCCGATCCGCTGCCGTTCCCGGTCAACACCGATGTCGACTATCCGGAAGAGACCCGCCTCAAGTATCGCTTCCTCGATCTGCGCCGCGAGGCGATGCATGCGAACATCCTGTTGCGCTCGCGCGTCATCTCGTCGATCCGCCGCCGGATGATCGACCAGGGCTTCACCGAGTTCCAGACGCCGATCCTGACCTCGTCCTCGCCCGAGGGCGCACGCGATTTCCTGGTGCCGAGCCGGGTGCATCCGGGCCAGTTCTACGCGCTGCCGCAAGCGCCGCAGCAGTTCAAGCAGCTGCTGATGGTCGCGGGCTTCGACCGCTATTTCCAGATCGCCCCCTGCTTCCGTGACGAGGACGCGCGCGCCGACCGGTCGCCGGGCGAGTTCTACCAGCTCGATTTCGAGATGTCGTTCGTGACGCAGGAAGACGTGTTCGCGGCGATCGAGCCAGTGCTGGGCGGCGTGTTCCAGGAATTCTCTAACGGCAAGGCCGTGACCGAATGGCCATTCCCGCGCATCGCCTATGCCGATGCGCTGCTGAAATACGGTTCGGACAAGCCGGACCTTCGGAACCCGCTCATCATCACCGACGTGGCGGACGTGTTCCGCGGTTCGGATTTCGCCGTGTTCGCCGGTGCCATCGAAAGGGGCAATGTGGTGCGGGGCATCCGCGCGCCTGGGGCCGCCGACAAGCCACGCAGCTTCTTCGACAAGCTCAACGGCTGGGCGCAGGAGCAGGGCGCCAAGGGGCTGGGCTATGTGACCTTCGCCGACGGCGCCGCCAAGGGCCCGATCGCGAAGTTCCTGGACGAGCCGCGGCTGGCCAGGCTCAAGGAGATCACGGGCGCCATCGACGGCGACAGCGTGTTCTTCGTGTCCGACGCCAAGGGCCCCGCGACCAAGCTCTCCGGCGCCGCCCGCATGAAGATTGGCCAGGAGCTGGGCATCTGCGAGACCGGCATCTTCAAGTTCTGCTGGGTCGTCGATTTCCCGATGTACGAGCTGAACGAGGATACCAACCAGATCGAGTTCAGCCACAACCCGTTCTCGATGCCGCAGGGCGGGCTGGAAGCGCTCCTGAACCAGGACCCGCTGACCATCAACGCCTATCAGTACGACATCGTCTGCAACGGCATCGAGCTGTCGTCGGGTGCCATCCGCAACCATCGCCCTGATATCATGTACAAGGCGTTCGAGATCGCGGGCTATCCGGCGTCCGAGGTCGAGGCCCGCTTCGGCGGCATGCTGAACGCGTTCAAGTTCGGCGCTCCGCCCCACGGCGGCTCGGCACCGGGCATCGACCGCATCGTCATGCTGCTGGCCGACACGCCCAACATCCGCGAGATCATGGCGTTCCCGTTGAACCAGCAGGCCCAGGATCTGTTGATGCAGGCGCCGTCGCCCGTGCCGGCGGCCCGGCTCAAGGAACTGCACATCCAGCTCAACCTGCCGCCCACGAAGGCCGGCAAGGCGAACTGAAAGGCGGCCATCGGCCGCAAGCGGCGAAACGGTTTCGGTTATTGCACCGAAGCCGCCGCTGCTGCCAGTGTAATTGCGTCAAGACACCGCCAGCGGAAAGCGTCGGAACAGCATGAGCAATAGGACGATGCGACGGGTGATGGCGGCTTCCACGGCCGCGGCGCTGTGCGCGGGTGCCGCGTTCGCGGCGCCGGCCCGTCCGGTCGAGGTGCAGCCGCACAAGGCGCTCTACGATATGACGCTGGAAAGCTCCAAGCCGAACAGCGGCGTGGTGGGTGCCACCGGCTCCCTCGCCTATCAATGGGGCGAAAGCTGCGACGGCTGGACCATCGAGCAGCGCTACAAGCTCAACATGCAGTATGAGCAGGATCAGCCGGTCGACATCAACTCGAACTTCGTCACCTGGGAAAGTAAGGACGGTAAGTCCTACCGCTTCAACGAGCGGCGCATGCGCAACGGCCAGCAGGACGAGGACATCAAGGGCGATGCCGGGATGAAGGGCGCCAAAGGTGCCGGCGGCGCGGTGTTCACCCGGCCCAAGGACCAGAATTTCGACCTGCCGCCCGGATCGCTGTTCCCGACTGCCCATACGCTGCTGCTGATCCGCAAGGCGCAGGAGGGCGAGCATTACGTTGCCGCCGACGTGTTCGATGGGTCTTCGGTCGACGGCGCGGTCGACATCAGCGCGGTGGTCGGTCCCAAGCTCGACGCGAAGGCCAATCCGCCGAGTGCCGACGTGAAGTCGCCGCTGATCGATCATCCATCCTGGAACATCCGGATGGCGTTCTTCCCGGAATCGAGCAAGGACGAGAGCCCCGATTACGAACTGAGCATGCGCCTGATGGACAATGGCGTGTCCAGCGAGATGACGATCGACTATGGCGACTACGTCATCAAGGCGAAGCTCAAGGAAATCCAGGCACTGCCGAAGCCGACCTGCTAATTCAGGCGAGCGTCGCCGCCATTTCCAGCAGTTCGAGCCGCAATTTCTCGCGCCATGCGGCGGGGGCCAGCAATTCAGCCTCCGGACCCAGCCAACGGACCAGTTCGAGGGCCGGCGCCGGATCCCCTTCGCCATAACTGACGATCATATGGTCCGGCCCACCGGGCGCATAATCTGCGAAACGATAGTACCAGTCGCGCCGAAGCCGCTGGACCTGGGCCTTCGTCATCCGGATGCGCACCGGATCGGGGCCGTTCCAGCGCGCCATGGCCCGGCCGAGCCAAACCCGGTCGAGCAACGGGCGGACGTCGAATGGCGAGATCGGGCTGCGCAGGGTCGACAGTTCGATCTCCAGCACCCGGTCGGCGCGCCAGAAGCGCTGTGTCTGTTCCGGCGGCCGGTCGCGTCCGTCGAGCTTCAGGCCGATCAGATACCATCGGTCGCGATCCCATAGCAGCCCTTGGGGCTGGGCCTCGACCATGCTGCCCGGGCGATTATAGGGGGTGCGATAGGTGAAGCGAACCCGGGTACCGTCCAGCACCGCCTTCAGGAAGGTCTCGACCGCGCGGGCCTCCGCCGCGTCGGCGGCCGGCGAGCCGTCGTCGGCGCCGGGCCATTCCGGATGGAACGTGTCGATCGCCGTGCGCTCGAACCCGACCAGACGGCGCGTCTCGGCCAACAGCGGCTTCAGGCGCGCGGGCAGGGCGGCCACGAGCTTGCGTTCGGCACTTTCCAACTCGGCCGCGAACGGCGGCACCTTCAGGCCGCGGGCGAGCGCCAAGCTTAGCAGCATCGCCACAGTCTCGGCCCTGCTGAACGTGACCGGCGGCAGGAAATAGCCTTCGAGCAACCGATAGCCGCCCTGGGCGCCGCGCTCGGCATAGACCGGCACGCCGGTCTCGCTCAACATCTCGACGTCGCGATAGATGGTCCGCACCGAAACCTCGAAACGGCGGGCGAGATCGGTTGCCGTGACCATGCTGCCGTCGCTCAGCAACAGCAGGATGGCGAAGGCGCGCTCGATCCGGGTCATCGGCAGGCACTTGACAAGGGTGTGTTCAAAAAGACCTGCATTCAGCGGAAATATCGGATCATACCTGACAACCCGGTGTCAGTTGAAGCTGTTTAGTTTCGATCCCGTTCCCGGAGACGGGACCCGTTCACGAGATCGAGGCTGTTCCATGTTCGACCATATTTCCATCGGCGTGCGCCATATCCAGACATCCCGCCGGTTCTATGACGCGGCCCTCGGCGCGCTCGGTTATCCGATCCGCCAGGGCGACGACACGGAGTTCAGCTATGGCGGCGAGGATTGCGTGTTCGCGATCGCCGCGACCGATCATCCGGTGCCGGCCGATCTGCGGTCGGGTCTGCATTTCTGCTTCAAGGCGCCAAGCCGCTCGGCAGTCGATGCGTTCCACAAGACGGCACTGGCCGGCGGCGGCAAGGATCACGGCGCCCCCGGGCTGCGTCTGAACTATGGCGACAGCTACTACGCAGCATTCGCCATCGATCCTGACGGGTATAGGATCGAGGCCTATTGCAACCGGCCGGAGTGACCGATGCCGCAGGACATCGTCTGGGAATGGCTGGATCGGCCCGGTCTCGAGCATCTGTCGTTCGAGGTCGGGGCCGCAGCGGTCCAGGCGCGCGGACTCGTCATGGTTCAATTGGGACCGGATCCGCTCCGCATCGCCTATGAGGTCGACCTGGCCGGCGATTGGGTCTTTCGACGGGCTCGATTGACGGTCGATCGCGATGGCGCGTCGAAGCCGCTGGAAATCGAGCGGGCCATGGACGGTCGCTGGACCGTGGACGGTTGGGGGCGGCCGGACCTGGCGGCCTGCCTCGACATCGACATCCAGGCGACGCCCTTCACCAACACCCTGCCGATCCGGCGCCTGTCGTTCGAGCCGGACCAGTCGCGCATCATCCAGGTCGCCTACATCCGGATGCCGGAATTGACGGTCGAGCCGGCAATGCAGGATTACCGCCGGCTGGATCCGGCAGAGCCGCCGCGCCGGTTCCGCTATCGCAATGTGGCCAGCGGCTTCACCGCCGACCTTACCGTCGACGAGGCTGGCCTGGTGCTCGACTATCCGGGCATCTGGCGGCGGCGGTCGGTGCGCGGCTAAACCGCCCGCAGGCGTCCGACGAAGGCGCCGACCGAGGCACGCAGAGCATCCGCCTCCCGGCTCAGGGACGCGGCGGCGGCGAGTACCTGGGCAGCAGCGGTCTGGGTCTGGTCGGCGCCGTCGCTGACCCGGTCGATCGTGCCGGTCACGTCGCGCGTGCCACGCGCCGCCTCGGCGGTGTTGCGGCTGATCTCCTGCGTGCTGGCCTGTTGCTGCTCGGCGACGGCGGCGATCGCCGTCGCGACCTCGTGAACTTCGCGGATCGTGCCGCCGATCCGTTCGATCGCGGCGATCGCGTCCTGGGCCACGCCGCGGATCGCCTCGACCTGCCCGGCGATGTCCTCCGTCGCCCGCGCGGTCTGGTTGGCCAGCGACTTCACCTCCGACGCGACCACGGCGAAACCCTTGCCGGCCTCGCCGGCGCGTGCGGCCTCGATCGTCGCATTCAATGCCAACAGGTTGGTCTGGCTGGCGATATCGTTGATCAGCTTGACCACGTCGCCGATCTTGAGCGCGGCGCCGGCGAGGCCGCGCACGGTCTCGTCGGTCCGCGCGGTTTCCCGGACCGCCGTGGCGATGATGTCGGCGGCATGGCTTGTCTGGCGGGCGATCTCCTGGACCGAGGCACTCATTTCCTCGGCCGCGGCGGCGATCGTCTCGACATTGTCCGAAGCCTGCTGCGAGGCCGTGGCGACCATGTTCGCCTGGCGGCTGGTATCGCCGGCATTTCCGGTCATCTGTTCGGCGGTGACGCTCAAGGTCGAGGCGGCCGTGGAGAGCTGATCGAGCGCGCCGCCGACCGAACTGTCGAAATTCAGGATCTCGCTTTCGATCTCATGTCGGCGCCGTTCCTTGGCGGCGCTCTCGCGACCGACCGCCTCGTTGAGGCGGAGCGCTTCGCGCGCATGATCCTGGAAGATGGCGAGTGCTGCTGCGAGCCGGCCGATCTCGTCCCGGCGCGAGACCTCCGGCAGGCGGATGTCGAGGTCGCCGTCGGCCAGTCGCTGGGTCAATGCCGTCAGATTGCGCAGCGGGCGGGTGATCGTGCCGACGACGATCAGCGCCGCGATGCCGAACGCAGCCAACAGGCCCGCCGTTCCGCCCAGGATGAGCCAATATCGCGCGGTGCCCGCCTGAGTGTCGGCGTCGTCGCGGGCGGCTTTGAGATCGGTGCGCAGATCGCCGATCAGTTTGTCCACGGCCGCGATCGCCTCGCGCCGCTTCTTCGCGGCCTCCTGGCTGGATAGCACGAAGGCCTCCTGCGCCTTGCCTGCCAGCGCCAGATCGAAAACCTTGTGACTGATCTCGCGGCGTTCCGTCGCCGCCCGGCGGAAGTCGGCGACCAGGGATGCCTGGGGCGGCGAAGGCTTCAGCCCGTCGAGCCGATCGAGCAGGTCGATGGTTCTGGCGGACGCGTCGTCGTAGAGTTTGATGTTGTTCTTTGCCATCGCGGGGTCGGTCGAGAGGATGACGTTCTTCTCGCTGACTGCAGCGCTGTTGAAGATGCTCTCCGCCTCGAGCGCCACCTCCAGTTCGACGGCCTTTTGGTCGGTCAGTCTTTTCAACTGCTCGGCGAGGCTGCTCAGCGAGTTGCTCGCGAGAACAACGATACCGAGAGTGACCAAGATGACAAGCGCGGCGGGTACCACCAATTTCCGGGAGAGCGACAAATTATCCAACGCGCGCATCGTCTGCCTCCCTGCGCTTTACCCGCCGATCTGTCCAGGCGGGGTCTATCGGCAGCGTGTTCGTGGCATATCGGCGAATATGTTCAATTCATCAGCCTGAATAGTGGCTTAATTATTTACCTATTGATAGCGCAGCATCGCTTCGATCGTCAGCCCGAGACCGACGGAGCCGAACTTGTCTCCCTCGACGATACGGCTGTGCGGCAGTTCGTCCAGGATGGCGCTTCGGACGTTGGGCAGCAACGTGGAGCCGCCGGTCAGGAACACCGCATCGATCCGGGCCGCGGCAAGACCGGCATCGGCAAGGCAGCGCCGGATCATACCGGCGATGCTGCGGCACAACTCGCCGGTCGCCGTCTCGAATTCCGTCCGGACGAAGCCTGCCGTCAATCCGGGCTCGACCCAGCCGAGCGGCAGGTCGAAGGCGGCGGCCTCGCTCAAGCCGATCTTGGCGCGCTCGACCGTCATGGCGAGCCGATGGCCCAGATGATCCTCCAGCACGTGGGCGAGACGGCCGATCAGGTCCGGCCGGGCCGATTCGCGCAGAACCTGACGGATCTCGGCCATCACCTTGGGCGTATAGAGGAAATTGATCTTGGCCCAGGTCGACAGGTCGGTGAAATAGCCGTTGGGCGCCAGCAGGCCGCGCTTCTTCATCGGCGACTGGTAGCCCAGGTGCGGCATGGCGCTCTTCAGCGACAGCAGGCGATCGAAATCGGTGCCGCCGACCCTGACGCCGTCGTTGGCGAGAATGTCGGCCGACCGGTCGTCGGCGCGGCGTCGGTCCGGCCCCAGCCGGACGATCGAGAAGTCCGAGGTGCCGCCGCCGATATCGGCGATGAGCGCCACCTCTTCCGTCTCGACCTGCTGCTCGTAGTCGAGTGCCGCCGCGATCGGCTCGAACTGGAACGAGACATGTTTGAAGCCGATGGCGCGGGCGATGTCGGCCAGCGCCGCTTCGGCGCGCCGGTCGGCCATCTCGTCGCCATCCACGAAATGGACGGGCCGGCCATGGACGACGGAGTCGATCGGATGGCCCGCGGCGGTTTCCGCGCGCGCCTTGATCTCGCCCAGCAACCGTTGCAGCACCGCCCGAAAGCCGATCCGGTGCTTGTCCAGCAACGTGTCCTGGTCGATGAGATCGGTGCCGAGCACGGATTTCAGCGAGCGCATCAGGCGGCCGTCGGTTCCCTTGGCGTAGGCGTCGATCGCCGCGCGGCCGAATTCGGCACCCGCTGCGGCGAAGTCGAAGAAGATGGCGCTGGGCAGCGTCGTCTCGTCGCCTTCGAGCGCCACCAGCCGTGCCGTGTCGCCGTCACCGATGCCGAGCGTGGTGTTCGACGTGCCGAAATCGAGGCCGCAATAGCCCATGATGCCAAATCTCCGACAACGCGAGGGCCGGCGGTTTTAGCGGAACCGGGCCGCGATCACCAGAGGCGAATCGTGCTCAGTCGGGCGGCCAGAGCCAGGCGGCACCGCGCACGCCGCTCGAGTCCCCATGATGCGGCGGCACCAGACGGGTCGTTACGACATCGGAAAAGACGTAGCGTGCCCAGCGAGCCGGCACGGCCTCGTAGAGCATCGTCAGGTTGGACAATCCACCGCCCAGCACGATGACGTCCGGATCGACGAGATTGATCACCCCGGCAAGCCCGCGGGCCAGGCGGTCGACGTAGCGATCGAGCGTGGCGCGGGCCGGAGCATCGCCGGTTTCGGCCCGGGCGGCGATCTCATGGGTCGCCAGATTTTCCCCGGCGGTCGCGCGATGGTCGGCCGCGAGGCCCGGGCCGGACAGGAAGAGCTCGGCGCAGCCGGTGCGCCCGCAGTAGCAGGTCGGGCCGGGCCACTCGCCGGGCGCAGGCCAGGGCAGGGGATTGTGGCCCCATTCCCCCGAGATGCCATGCCGTCCGGTCAGGATCTTTCCGCCGACCACCAGGCCGCCGCCGACGCCGGTGCCCAGGATGACGCCGAAGACGATGGCGGCGCCCGCCGCGGCGCCATCGGTCGCTTCCGACAGGGCAAAGCAGTTCGCGTCGTTCGCGATCCGGACCTCACGCCCGAGCGCCCCGGCAAGCAGGCGGTCGAGCGGCAGGCCGTTGAGACAGACCGAATTCGAGTTGCGCAGCAGCCCGGTCGCCGGCGACGGCGCGCCGGGCGTGCCGACCCCGACGGTGCCGGGGGCGCCGAGTTGCGCCTCGGCTTGGAAGACCAGATCGCGGATCGCCTCGATCGTGGCGACGGCGTCGCCCGATGGAGTCGGGATTCGATGGCGCCACAAGACGGTTCCGTCGGGATCGAGGGCGATCGCCTCGATCTTGGTGCCGCCGAGATCGTTGCCGATGCGGAAGAATGGATTCATCGTGCCAATCCCCTGAATGATAAAAGCCCGAAATATCGTGGAAATTCGTGCGGATGATCGCGATGGGCCGAAAAGGATTACGAAATCTTAAGGACGCTTGGCTAAGCCTATGGGGTGACTGCGGACCTGGATGACGATGCCTTCTCTCGAACAGGTTGTACCGCCAGGGCCAACTGGTTTCGCACTAAGGAATTTCCGATGAGCAAGACGATCCTGATCGTCGAAGACAACGACCTCAATATGAAGCTGTTTCATGATCTGCTGGAGGCGCACGGCTACAACACGCTGCAGACCAAGGACGGCATCGAGGCGTTGAAGCTCGCGCGGCTGCACCACCCGGACCTGATTCTGATGGATATCCAGCTGCCGGAAATCTCGGGGCTGGAGGTCACGAAGTGGATCAAGGAGGACGATGATCTGAAATCGATCCCCATCATCGCCGTCACGGCCTTCGCGATGAAAGGCGACGAGGAGAAAATGCGCGAGGGCGGATGTGAAGCTTATCTGGCCAAACCGATCTCCGTCGCGTATTTCATCAAGACTTTGAAGCAGTTCCTTAATTAGTGAGCGGTGGATGTCCGCCAGAGTTCTCGTCGTCGATGATATCGAGGTCAATGTAAGACTGCTCGAAGCCAAGCTTCTGAGCGAGTATTACGATGTTCTGACCGCGTCGAATGGGCCGCAGGCGCTTGAAATCGCCAGGCGCGAGTCGCCCGACATCGTCCTGCTCGACGTCATGATGCCGGGCATGGATGGGTTGGAGGTGTGCAAGCGCCTCAAGAGCGATCCCGCGACCCGATATATTCCCGTGGTGATGGTGACGGCGCTGAGCGACGTCGCCGACCGGCTGCGCGGCCTCGAGGTCGGCGCCGATGATTTCCTGACCAAGCCGGTCAACGACGTCGCCCTGTTCGCCCGGGTGCGTTCGCTGATCCGCCTGAAGCGCACCCTCGACGAGTGGTTGCTGCGCGAGGAGATCAACGGCCGGCTGGCAGCATTGCCGGGTGACGTCATGACGCCCGAGGTCGAGCATGTGGCGCCCGGCAACATCCTCGTGCTGGAAGACAATCCGCTGGCCGGGACCAAGTTGACCCAGATCCTGAGGCCGCTCGCCAACGAGCTGACCCTGGTCAAGACCAATGCCGAGACCTACCAGCTGTCGGGCCAGGGCAGCTACGACGTCATCATCATCTCGATGGCGCTCGAGCGCGAGGACCCGTTGCGACTGGTCTCGCAGCTACGCGCGGTCGAGCAGACGCGGCAGCTGCCCATCTTGCTGATCCTCGACGATGGCGACTATCCGCGGCTCGCCAAGGGCCTGGACCTGGGCGCCAACGACTACATCATCCGCCCGGTCGACCGAAACGAGCTGATCGCCCGCACCCGCATTCAGATCAAGCGCAAGCGGTTGCAGGACCAACTGCTCGACAATTACAAGCGCGGCCTGACCCTGGCGCTGACCGACGGGCTGACCGGCCTCTACAATCGCCGCTACATGACGGCCCATCTCGATACGCTGTTCGGACGTTCCGGCGGACCGATGAAGGACGTCGCGATCCTGATGTTCGACATCGACCGTTTCAAGCAGGTCAACGACACCTACGGGCATTCGGTCGGCGACGAGGTGCTGGTCGAAGTCGCACGCCGGACGCTCGGCAATGTGCGTGGCTTCGATCTGGTGGCACGCTACGGCGGCGAGGAATTCGTCGTGGTCATGCCGGACAGCGCGCTCAATGCGGCCGGGTCGGTCGGCGACCGGGTGCGCCGGGCGATCGGCGATCGGACGATCGACGTGACGATCGGCCCCCGCTCGCTCGCGGTCACGATCTCGATCGGCGTCGCCATGTCCGGCCCCGAGGCGCTGACGCCTGGTCAATTGCTGCGCAATGCCGACGAGGCGCTCTACGCCGCCAAGCACGCCGGCCGCAACCGCGTGATGGTCTGGCAGCCGGAAGGCATCAGCCCGTTCGTGCCCGACGGCATCCTGCCGTAACGCTCTCCGACCCATGAGCGCTGCCAAAGCGCGCCTCGAACTGTCGGCGGTGCTGGATGGGGACCGGTCGCGCCGGCCGCCCTACAGACGGCTGGTCCGCGAGTTCGGCTCGCTGCTGTTCGATCGCCCGACGTCGCCGGCACCGGAGTCGCTGCCGCACGGGGGCGGTCGCCCGATCCTGGTCATTCCCGGGATCTTCACCGGCGACCGGTTCACCCTCGATCTCAGGCAATTCCTGGAACGCTGCGGTTTTCAGGCATTCGGCTGGGGACTCGGTGTGAATTGGGGGCCGACACCCCATTTGCTCGATGGCGTGGCACGGCGGGTCGACGGTCTGTATCGGAACCATGGCCCGCTGGCGCTGGTCGGCATCAGCCTGGGTGGGCTGTTCGCCCGCGACCTGGCCTACGATCGGCCGGGCCAAGTCAGCCATGTCGTCACCATCGCCAGCCCGTTCCGCTTGCCGACCGCGACCACGCTCGGCGCGCTGATCCGGATCTTCGCGCACTCCTACAGCCCGCGGGTCCAGACCGAGCGCCTGCTGACCCCGCTGCCCGTGCCGTCGACGATGATCCTGACCCGCGACGACGGCATCGTCGCCTGGGACAGTTGCAGGGCCCACGAACCCGACGGCGAAATCTTCGAGGTCGGCGGAGCCCACCTGACGCTCGGCAGCAGTCCGGCGGTGCGGCGGATCACCGTCGAGCGCTTGGCGAAAGCCTGATCGTTCCCAGCCGAAAACGCGCCGCCGCCGGGAAGGGCGGGGGCGTTCTTTTCGTTCCGGAAGATTGGATCATCGGATCGGTCTGACCGATCGCCGCCCGCACCGCGAGGCGGTTGGCCCCATCATGAGAAGGGCCGGCACTCCATCGTTCGACCGACCCGCCGCCCTGGGAGGCATCCGGATCGGCTGCGACGGAGCGAGCCTTACTTGATCTTGGATTCCTTGAAGGCGACATGCTTGCGCACGACCGGATCGTACTTCTTCAGTTCCATCTTCTCGGTCTTCGCACGCGGGTTCTTCTTGGTCACATAGTAGTAGCCCGTGTCAGCGGTGCTGACGAGCTTGATCAGGACGGTTGCAGACTTTGCCATTTCCGGTCTTCCGAACGGGGTTCATCGAAACGCCGCAACCTATCGACATCCGCCGCCAAGTCAAGCGCGGCCAGCGCTACTGCAGGGGTGCGGCGTCGGAATGCCCGGATGATTGCTGCGCGAGCGCGATGGCCGGCGTGGCGAGGGCGGCGGCATAAAGCGATGGATCGCGCAGCAGCCGGCGGGCCAGCTTGAGGTCGAGCGGGTTGTCCTCGGTTTCGGCCGGGCAGGATTTCCTGAGCTTGATCCAGGCCGGATCGCTGAGGTTGGCGCGCGACTGCGCTTCGAGCCCGCGCGGATGCAGGCCGCGCTCGATGATCGCCGCCAGGCGCGCCGCCGGCTCCTCGGCCGTCTCTGACGCGCCGAGCCGGCTGGTGCAGAACACGGGCACCACGCCATGCTCGTGCAACACGTAATGGGACGGGGTGTAGAGCCGCGCCCAGGTCAGCGTCAACTCGCCCTGATTGGGCAGGGTCAACACGCGCTGCACCGTGCCCTTGCCATAGGAACTGGTGCCGACCAGCACGGCGCGGTCGTGATCCTGCAGCGCCGCCGCGACGATCTCGGCCGACGAGGCGGAACCGCCGTTGACCAGCACGACCATCGGCAGGCCGCGGGTCTTGTCGCCGGTCCGCGCCTTGAATTCCTGGGTCGCCGTCGGGTCCCGTCCACGGGTGCTGACGATCTCGCCGCGATCGATGAACAGGCTCGCGACGTCGGTCGCCTGTTCCAGCAACCCGCCCGGATTGCCGCGCAGGTCGAGCACGATGCCTTTCATCTGCCGGCCGAAATCCTTCCGGGCCGCAGCGATGCCGTCGGCCAGGGCCTGGGCGGTGCCGATGTTGAAGCTCGACACATGGAAGACCGCAATGCCGTCCTCCCAATCGGTCGTGACCGTGGGCACCACGATCAATGCCCGCCTCATGGTGGCGGTCACCAGCGCGCCGCGCCCCGGTCGGCGCAGGGTCACGGTCACGGTCGAGTCCGGTTCCCCGCGCAGGCGATCGACGACCTGCCGCTCGCTCAGCGTATCGGCCTGGACGTCGTTGATGGCGACCAGGCGATCGTCGACGCGAATTTCCTTTGCTGCGGGCGTGTCCGTCGCCACCGTCGAGACGCGCGGCTGACCGTCGGAATAGTCGAGCGTGATGCCGATACCGCCGAACCCGTCACGGGAGGCGCGCTGGTCGCGCGCGGCGTCGGCGCCGGCATAGCGGGTGAACCGGTCGAGCTTGGGCACGATGCCGTCGAAGACCTTCTGGTACAGCGCCTCGTTCGACGCGCCGGATAGATCCGGGGAGTGCTGGCGCACGTCGGCGAGCGCGCTCGAGACGATCGCGGCCCAGCCGTCGGCATCGTCCGCGTCCGGTGCCGGCAGGCGCTCGACCGCGTTGTCCTTGTCGAAGAACACGACGGTATGGCCGATCTCGGCCACCGCGAAGGACTGGTCCGCCTGATCGAGTTTCGCGAGCCCGGCCAGTGCCAGCGTCTCGCTCGAGATCGGCACCAGGTAGAATTCCCGGATGTCGCGGAAGGCATCGGCGAACAGCGTCGCGGCGGGATCGTGACCGAACCGGTCGACATGGGCGCCGCGGGTATCCAGCGTCGAGGCGCAGGCACTCATCAGCGACAGAAGCAGGACGGCGCCGCCGAGGCTTCGGCGTCCCACCCTGATGCAGCCGCTCCACTCACTCGCCAAGGCGCTTGTCTCCAGGGAAATCCGCGCGGATCCCCGTCACGGGCGCGTCATCGACCAACCCCGAACGGATCGAGGGTGCCTCGCCCGACGGGTCTTTTCAAGCTGCGATCGCGGTCAGCGGCGGCGGGGCGCGGTGCCGGGTTTCTTGCGGCCCGGCTTGTCGAATTTCCGCTTGGCGCCGACCGGCGGCGAGCGCAGCAGCTTCAGTCCCTTGCGCGAGACCCGATCCTCGTCGCCACCGTCGATCAGCTGGAAAGTGAGGCCGCCGGCCACCGGATCGGCCTCGGCCAGACGCACGTCGACCGTATCACCCAGACGATAGACCCGACCGCTGCGCTGGCCGACCAGGCGATGGGCCGCCTCGTCGTGATGATAGTAATCCGCCGGCAGGGTCGAGATCGGGATCAGCCCGTCGGCACCGCTCTCGGCCAGGGTCACGAACAGCCCGAATCGGGTGACGCCGTTGACCCGGCCCGGAAAGATCGTGCCGACATGCTTTGCCATATAGGCGACCAGGTAGCGGTCGACCGCGCTGCGTTCCGCCGCGGCCGCGCGGCGCTCCAGACGCGACAGGTCGACACCCAGTTCGGCGAAGCCTTCCGGGTCGACGGGCTCCAGCCCGCCATCGCCCAGCCCCAATCCTGCGACCATGGCGCGATGGACCAGCAGGTCGGCATAGCGCCGGATCGGCGAAGTGAAATGGGCATAGCGCTGCAAGGACAGGCCGAAATGGCCCAGATTATCCGGCGCGTACATCGCCTGCGCCTGGCTGCGCAGCACCAGCTCGTTGATCATCGCCGCCTCGGGCCGGCCTTCGGCGGCGCTGAGGATGCGGTTGAAATGCATCGGCTGCACGACCTGGCCCTTGGCCAGCTTCAGCGCGTGGATGTCGAGCCCTTCCAGGAATTCGCGCAGCGCCACCAGCTTTTCCGGATCCGGCGCGTCATGGACCCGATACATGCAAGGCTTGTGGACCTTCTCCAGCGTCTCGGCCGCGGCAACGTTGGCCGCGATCATGAATTCCTCGATCAGCTTGTGACTGTCGAGCCGTTCGCGCCGGTCGATCCGCTCGACCGTGCCGTCCTCGCCCAGCACGACGCGCCGCTCCGGCAGGTCCAGTTCCAGGGTGCCGCGCTTGCGCCGGTCCTTGTCGAGCGCCGCATAGGCGCCGTAAAGCGGCTTGATCACCGGATCTGCCAGCGGTCCGGTCGTGTCGTCCGGTCGCCCGTCCATGGCGGCTTGGACCTGCTCGTAGGTCAGGCGCGCGGCCGAGCGCATCAGCCCGCGCACGGCCTGATGCTTCAGCTTTTTGCCCTCGGCATCAATCCACATGTGGATTGCCATGCAGGCGCGCTCGACTGCCGGTTTCAGCGAACAGAGCTCGTTCGACAGCGCCTCCGGCAGCATCGGCACGACCCGGTCGGGAAAATAGACCGAGTTGCCGCGTTCCTTTGCCGACCGGTCGAGCGGGCTGCCGGGTCGGACATACCAGGACACGTCGGCGATCGCGACCAGCAGGTGCCAGCCGCCTTCGTTCGCGGGATCGGTGTCGGGTGCGGCCCAGACCGCATCGTCGAAATCGCGTGCGTCGGCGCCGTCGATCGTGATCAGCGGAAAATCGCGCAGGTCGGTGCGGGTTCCGAGCGCGACCGGCTTCGCCGCCTCGGCCTCGCGCAGCGCCGCGTCGGGGAATCCCACCGGAATGCCCTGCTGATGGATCGCGATCAGGCTGATCGCCTTGGGATCGCCCATGGCACCCAGGCGTTCGATCACCTGGGCATGGGGCAGGCCCAGGCGCGGAACGGGCAGGGGCTCGGCCAGCACCAGATCGCCGTCGGCGGCGCTCAGCCCCTCGTTCGCGCGGACGCGATAGGTCGTCTTGTTGCGCCGGTCGGTCGGCAGGATGCGCGCCGTACCGTCGGGCTGGGCCTTGAACACACCCAGCACCCGCTCGCCCTGTGGCTCGATCTTGCGGACGATGGCGGCCTGGTAGCTGCCGTCTTCCTGGCGGCGGAACCGGGCGATGGCGCGCTCGCCGACGCCGGGATTCTCCTCGCCGCCGCGCCGGCCGGCGGCCAGGCGGATGGTTGGGACCGGAACCGCCGGATCGCTGCCCAGCAGCCGGACCACCGGCTCGCCCTCGGCATCGATCTCGGTTACTTCGATGACCGCGATTTCCGGCAGGGCACCCACAGGGGCCAGCCGTCGATGATGGCTGCGTTCGACCGGGCCGCTGCGCTCGATCTCCTTCAGCAATCCCTTGAGCGCCACCCGGTCGGCGCTGCCGACCTTGAACGCCTTGGCGATCTCGCGTTTGCCGACCGGGACCGGGCTGGCCGCGATGAAATCGACGACCTGTTGCCGGGTCGGCAGGCTGCCGGGACCTTTGCGGGGAACGCGAACCTTGGGTGGCTTGGCGCCCGGCGGCTTCGCCATCAGGCGCTCGCTACTTTCTTGGCGGCCGGTTTCTTTGCGGCGACTTTCTTGGGCGCCGCCTTCTTCGCCGGAGCCTTCTTGGCGACCGCCGTTGCGGTACCGTCTTCGGCCTTCGCGGCCTTGGCCTTCGGTGCCGCCTTCTTCGGTGCGGCCTTACTGCTGGAGCGGCTCTTGCCGGTCTTGGGCTTGGCTTTCTGCACCGCCAGCAGTTCCAGGGCCTTGTCGAGCGGGAAGGTCTCCGGATCGGCATCGCGAGGCAGCGAGGCATAGACGCCGTCATGGGCGACGTAAGGGCCGTAGCGGCCCTTGAACACCTGCACCGGCGCCTGGTCGACCGGATGCTCGCCCAGGGTCTTGAGCGGCGTCGGCGCGGCCCGGCCGCCCTTGCTCGGTTCGGCCAGCAGGCTGACCGCGCGATTGATGCCGATGGTCAGTACGTCGTCGTCGGGGCTGATCGACTTGAAGGTCTTGCCCAGCTTGATGTACGGCCCGAACTTGCCGATGCCCGCGATGATCATGTCGCCGGTTTCGGGATGGGTGCCGATGTCGCGCGGCAGGGACAAGAGGCCCAGCGCCGGCTCCAGCAGCACGTCCTGGGGCTTCATGCCCTTGGGCAGCGAGACGCGCTTGGGCTTCTCGCCCTCGACAGCAGCCTCGCCCAGTTGGATATAGCTGCCGTAGGGGCCCTTGCGGACGCTGACGGGCAGGTTGGTCACCGGATCGTTGCCCAGCACGCGTGGTCCCATGTCACCGGGCGAGGCCGCCTCGCCGTCGCCCTGGCCCTCGACCGCGAGCGGCCGGGTGAACCGGCATTCCGGATAGTTCGAGCAGCCGATGAACGCGCCGAACTTGCCGAGCTTCAGCGACAGGCGTCCGGCCGCACAGCTGGGGCAGACGCGCGGATCGCGGCCGGAGCCATCCTCGGGGAAAAAATGCGGACCCAGCTCGGTATCGAGCGCGTCCAGCACCTGGGTGATCGTCAGTTCCTTGGTGCCGGCGACCGCGAGGCTGAAATGATCCCAGAACTGGCGCAGCACCTGCTTCCAGTCGGCCCGGCCGCCGGAGATCTCGTCGAGCAGGTTCTCCAGGTCGGCCGTGAAGGAATATTGGACATAGCGCTCGAAGAAATTCTCGAGGAAGGCCGTGACCAATCGGCCGCGATCCTGCGGCGTGAAGCGCTTCTTCTCCAGGACCACGTATTCCCGATCCTGCAGCACCTGGATGATCGAGGAATAGGTCGAAGGCCGGCCGATGCCGAGCTCTTCGAGCTTCTTGACCAAGCTCGCCTCGGTATAGCGCGGCGGCGGCTCGGTGAAATGCTGATCGGGCCGGACGTCGAGCCGGTTCAGCGCCTCGCGCTCGCTCAAGGGCGGCAGGCGGCGGTTCTCGTCGTCGTCCGCGTCGTCGTCGCGGCCTTCCTGGTACAGCTTCAGGAAACCGTCGAAGCGCACGACCGAACCGGTCGCGCGGAAGGTGACCCGGCCCGAAGCGCCGTTGATGTCGGCCGTCACCTGGTCCATCACCGCCGATTCCATCTGGCAGGCGACGGTGCGCTTCCAGATCAGCTCGTAGAGCCGCAGCTGATCGGAATCGAGTACGCTCACGACCTGGGACGGGTGGCGGAACATGTCGGTCGGTCGGATCGCCTCATGCGCCTCCTGGGCGTTCTTGGCGATGGCTTTATATTGGCGAGGGGCGCCGGGGACGTATTGCGGGCCGTAGTCCCGATCGATCAGCCGGCGGGCGGCCGTCACCGCATCGACCGACAGGGCGACGCCGTCGGTTCGCATATAGGTGATCAGGCCCACGGTCTCGCCGCCCAGGTCGATGCCTTCATACAGGCGCTGGGCGATCTGCATGGTGCGGCTGGTCGTGAAGCCCAGCTTGCGCGAGGCTTCCTGCTGCAGGGTCGAGGTCGTGAACGGTGGCTGCGGATGCCGGCGGACCTGGCGATGCTCCAGCTTGGCGACCGCATAGCCCGGCTCCGACGTGACCGCATCGACCGCATTCGTGGCGGCGGCTTCGTTCGCGAGGTCGAACTTGTCGAGCTTCTGGCCATCGAGATGGGTCAGGCGGGCGGAGAAGGTGGCGCCCGGACCGGTCTTGAAGGTGCTTTCGACCGACCAGTATTCGCGGGGGCGGAACACCTCGATCTCGGCTTCGCGCTCGCAGATCAGCCGCAAGGCCACCGATTGCACGCGGCCGGCCGACCGGCTGCCGGGCAGCTTGCGCCACAGCACCGGCGAGAGCGTGAAGCCCACCAGGTAATCCAGTGCGCGGCGCGCCATGTAGGCGTCCACCAGCTCGCCGTTCAGCTCACGGGCGTTCTGGAACGCCTCGAGCACGGCGGTCTTGGTGACTTCGTTGAACACCACGCGCTTGACCGGGATGCCTTTGAGCGCCTTGCGCTCGTCCAGCACCTTGGCCAGATGCCAGGAAATCGCCTCGCCTTCGCGATCCGGATCGGTGGCGAGGAACAGCGCCTTCGCCCCTTTCAGCGCCTGGACGATGTCGCGCACGCGCTTTTCGGCGCGGTCCTCGACCTCCCACGACATGGCGAAATCTTCATCGGGCCTGACCGAGCCGTCCTTGGCAGGCAGATCGCGCACATGCCCATAGCTGGCGAGCACGGTATAGCCGTCGCCAAGGTATTTATTGATGGTCTTCGCCTTGGCTGGCGACTCAACGACGACGACGTTCATGAGACGGCCGGTAACCCTTCTTCAAAACACCCGGGACGGGTCCGAGGCGAAGCGCTCATCGCAGCGAGACGAGGCCGCCGGGATGACGGTCCAAACGCCCTGCCAATTCCAATTCCAGCAGAACTGTCGCGATGATCGAGGGCGACAAGTGGCACTGGCGGACAAGTTCGTCAACCGGAACCGGCGTCGGACCCAACAGACCTGTGATCGAACTCTCCGCCTCATCGAGCTGATTGGCACTCGTTTCCGGCGGCGGACGAGAGGCGGATCGGCGCCGCGGCGGCTCGATCGTGCCTCGCCCACCCAGGCTGAGCAGCGCCGACAGCACGTCGTCGGCGCTCTCGACCAGAGTGGCGCCATGGCGGATCAGGTCGTTGGTGCCGCGGCAGCGCGGGTCGAGCGGCGAGCCCGGCACGGCGAAAACCTCACGGCCCTGCTCGGCGGCGAATCGCGCCGTGATCAGCGAACCGGACCGCAATGCCGCCTCGATCACGACCACCCCTTCCGACATGCCGGAAATCAGCCGGTTGCGGCGCGGGAAATGACGCGCCTGGGGGATGGTGCCGACGGGGCTCTCGGCCACGACGGCGCCCTGCTCGACGATCTCGCCATGCAGTGCCCGGTTTTCCTCGGGATAGACCACGTCGACGCCGCCGCCGACCACGGCGACCGTGCCCTGGGCCAAAGCCCCGCCATGGGCCGCCGCATCGATGCCGCGCGCCAGGCCCGACGTCACGATGAAGCCCGCCCGCGCCAAGTCATACGCCATCTCGCGGGCGAAGCGCTGGCCAGCGGCCGACGCGTTGCGGGCGCCGACCATGGCGATGCTCTTGCGCGCCAGCAGCTTGGGATTGCCCAACACGGTGATGAGCGGTGGCGCATCGTCGAGCGGCGCCAGCCCGGGCGGATAGTCGGGCTCACCCCAGGCAATCAGCTGGGCGCCCAGCTTATGGATCGCCGCCAGCTCGCGCTCGGCCTGCTCGCGCGAGAAGATCATGAAATTGCGCCGGCCGCCGCGCCGTGCCAGTTCCGGCAGGGCGGCGAGCGCGGCGGCAGCCGAACCATGCCGTTGCAAAAGCTGGTGAAACGTCACCGGCCCGACATTCTCCGACCGGATCAGCCGAAGCCAGTCGAGCCGCTCCTGGGGATTGAGCGTGTCGAGCGTCATGGAACAAACCATGACCAGGCGAGGCCGGTTCGTCAACCACCGCCGACGGAGGAAGGGCGCGGGTTGTCCTTACGCCTTCTTCAGATTGATCCGGCTCTCGGTGCCGCTCGCCAGCCGGCGGATGTTCTCGTGGTGGCGGATGAACACCAGCACGGCCAGGAACAGCGCCAGGATCGCGCGCGGCTCGTCGGCCAGGAACCAGGCGACGATCGGGCTGATGCCGATCGCGACCAAGGCGGCCAGCGACGAATATTTCAGCGTGACGGCGACCAGCAGCCAGGCCAGACAGGCGACGACGCCGACCGGCCAGGCGATGGCGAGCAGCACGCCCAAGGTGGTGGCGACACCTTTGCCACCCTTGAACCGGAGCCAGACCGGGAACAGGTGACCCAGCACGGAGGCGCCGGCGGCGATGACCGCGGCGTCGGGTCCGGCAAAATAATCGGCGAGGCCGACCGCGACGGCGCCCTTGCCGCCGTCCAGGATCAGGGTCGCCGCTGCCAGGCCCTTGCGGCCGGTGCGCAGCACGTTGGTTGCCCCGATATTGCCGGAGCCGATCTTGCGGATGTCGCCGGCGCCGGTCAGCTGGGTCAGCACCAGGCCGAACGGGATCGAGCCCAGCAGATAGGCGAGGGCGATGGTGACGATGAGCGTCACCGGATCGAGCGCCATGGCGTCAGGCCCGCTCGACGCTATGGACGTTGCGGCCGGCGACGAAAGTCTTCAGCACGCTGCCCTGGACAGGCAACCCGTCGAACGGCGTGTTGCGCGCTTTCGACTTGAACTGGTCGACCCGGATCCGATGGGGCCGGTCGAGATCGAACAACACGAGGTCGGCGGCGGCACCCAGCGCCAGGCGGCCGATCGGCAGGCGCAGGATGTCGGCCGGCGCCTGGGTCAGGCTGCGCAGCACGCGCAGCAGCGGCACGTCGCCCTTATGGTGCAGGGTCAGCGCCAGCGACAGCAGGGTCTCCAGGCCGATGATGCCGGCGGCGGCCGAGGTGAAGGGCAGGCGTTTGGAATCCTGGTCGTGCGGGCGATGATCGGACGCGATCGCGTCGATCGTGCCGTCGCGCAACCCCTCGACCACCGCGCGCCGGTCGGCCTCGGGCCGCAGTGGCGGCGACAGCTTCGTGAAGGTGCGATATTCCTCGATCGCCGTTTCGTTCAGCATGAAATAGGCCGGTGCCGTGTCGCAGGTCACCGGCAGCCCGCGCGCCTTGGCCTGGCGGATCGCCTCGATCGCGGCGGCGGTCGAAACATGGGCGACGTGATAGCGGGCGCCGGTGATCTCGACCAGGCGCAGGTCGCGCTCGACCATGATCAGTTCGGCGGCCGGCGTGATGCCGGGCAGCCCCAGGCGCGTCGCGATCTCGCCCTCGGTCACGGCACCGCCGGCGGCGAGCTTCGGTTCTTCCGGATGCTGGACGATCAACTGGTCGAAGGTGCGCGCATAGCTCAAGGCCCGGCGCATGACCAGCGCATCGGCGATCGCCTTGACCCCGTCGGTGAAACCCACGGCGCCGGCCTTGGCCAGCAGGCCCATCTCGGTCAGTTCCTTGCCGGCGACGCCGCGGGTGGCGGCGCCATAGGCATAGATATTGACCAAGCCCAGCTTGCGCGCACGGCGCGAGACGAACTCGACGGTCGAGACCTCGTCCAGCACCGGTTCCGTGCCGGGCAATGCCACGAGCGACGTGATGCCGCCGGCGACCGCCGCACGGCTGGTCGTCTCGATATCCTCGAGATATTCGTGGCCCGGTTCCGACAGGTGGACGCGCATGTCGACCAGGCCGGGCGCCAGGCAATGGCCGGCACAATCGACGACGACCGTATCCCGGGCGGCTGCCGGTGCGGCGTCGCCGCCGATCGCCCGGATGACGCCGTCGACGGCGAGCAGGTCACCCGATTGGTCCAGATGGGTCCAGGGATCCAGCAGGCGGGCATTCTTGAACAGGGTGGAGGGCATCAGGCGTGATTCCGCTTGGCATCGGTGCGCATCAGAAGATCGAGGCAGGCCATGCGCACGGCGACGCCCATTTCGACCTGACCCAGGATCAGGCTGCGATCGATGTCGTCGGCGACGGCGCTGTCGATCTCGACGCCGCGGTTGATCGGACCCGGATGCATGATGAGCGCGTCGGGCTTGGCCTTGGCGAGCTTCGCCTGGTCGAGCCCGTAGAAATGGAAATATTCGCGCAGCGACGGCAGGAAGTTGCCGTTCATCCGTTCCATCTGCAGGCGCAGCATCATGATGATGTCGACGTCGGCCAGGCCGCGCGCCATGTCGTGGAACACCTCGACGCCCAGTCGCTCGATCTGGGCTGGCAGCAGGGTGCGCGGGGCCACGACGCGGACGCGGGCGCCCATGATGTTGAGGAGCGCGATGTTGGAGCGCGCGACCCGGCTGTGCAGGATGTCGCCGCAGATCGCGACGGTCAGGCCCTTGAGGCTGCCCTTGCGCCGGCGGATGGTCAGCGCGTCGAGCAGCGCCTGGGTCGGGTGCTCGTGGGCGCCGTCGCCGGCGTTGATCACGGCGCAATTCATTTTGTCGGCCAGCAGGTGGACGGCACCGCTCTCGTGGTGGCGCACGACAAGCGCGTCCAGATGCATGGCGTTCAAGGTCATCGCCGTGTCGATCAGCGTCTCGCCCTTTTTGATCGAGGTGCCGTCGACCGACATGTTGATCACGTCGGCGCCCAGCCGCTTGCCGGCCAGTTCGAAGCTGGTGCGCGTACGCGTCGAGTTCTCGAAGAACAGGTTGATGATGGTGCGCCCGCGCAGCACCGTTCGCTTCTTGTCGTCCGCGCGGTTCTGCTCGACGTAGCCTTCTGCCAGATCGAGGAGGGCGCTGATGTCGTCGGCCTTGAGGCCGTCGATTCCGAGCAGATGTCGGTGCGGGAAGAGCGGGGAGGGGGTCTTATCCATAAGGAAAAAGGTATAAGCCCCCGCCCGCAGGGTGACAACTACGCTGCTGTGCGCAGCACCATGGGGTCGCCGCCCGCCGCCCCGCTCACGCTGCCGAGCGCAACCGGGCGACGAACCGTTCGACCGAACCGGCGAGTTCGGCGGTGCGGCTGCCCATTTCGCGCGCGATGGCCAGGACGGTTTCCGCCGCCTTGCCGGTGTGCCCGGCTGTATCCTTCACCTCGACGATGTTGCGCGCGACCAGGTCCGTTCCATGCGCCGCCTGCTGGATGTTGCGCACGATGTCGGCCGTGGTCGCGTTCTGCTGCTCGACTGCGGCCGCGATCGAGTTCGCGACCTCGCTCACTTCGCCGACGACGCTCTTGATCTCGCCGATCGCCGCCACGGTGCCGCCGACGGCGCCCTGGATGGTCTGGATCTGGCTCGAAATCCGCTCCGTCGCCTGAGCGGTCTGGTTCGCCAGGCTCTTGACCTCGGACGCCACGACGGCAAAGCCCTTGCCGGCCTCGCCCGCTCGCGCCGCCTCGATCGTGGCGTTGAGCGCCAGGAGATTGGTCTGGCTGGCGATATCGGAGATCAGCTTGACGATCTCGCCGATCTCGCGCGCGCCGGTGTCGAGGCTGTGCACCATCCCGTCGGAACGGGCGGTCGCGTCCAGCGCTTTGGCGGCGATGCCCTGGGCGAGCGAGGCCTGACGCGAGATCTCGCGGATCGAAGCCGCCATCTCCTCGGCTGCCGCGGCTACGGTCTGCACGTTGTCGGATGCCGTGAGCGTGCCGTCGGCCACCGCTTCGGCCCGGCTGAGCGCCTGTCGGGCGGTCTCGCTCATCCGTTCGGAAGCTTCTTCCGCCGTCTTCGCTCCCCGCGAGACGTCACGCACGATGCCGTCGACCTCGGCCAGGAAGGCCTGGGCGAGTTCCTGCATCGACGCTCGCCGCTCGGCTTCGGCCATCTGCTGGTCGCGCGCATGGGTATCGCGCAGCCGCTGGTTCTCGATCGCGTTTTCGCGGAACACGCCGACGGCCGTCGCCATGGCCCCGACCTCGTCGCGCCGGCTGGTGTCGCCGTCTGTGGCGCTGAGGTCGCCTTCGGCCAGGCGGCGCATCTCGCCCTGCAGCTTCGCCAGCGGACGGGCGACGTTGAACGCAATCATCGCCGCCGCGGCCGCCGCGACCAGGATGACCGCGCCGAACAGGCCGACATAGGACCAGACGACTCCGGAGAACTGGGCCTCCATCCCGTCGAGATAGACACCGGTGCCGAACAGCAGGTTCATCGGCTTGTATTGAACGGCGTAGGACAGCTTCTCGCTTTCCGCGGCCTGTCCCGGCTTCGGAAATTTATAGCGCAGGACGACGCTGCCGTTGTTCTTGAGTGCGCCGTCACGCAACTCGCGCAGGATCATCATGCCGTTGGCCGCCTTCACATCGAGGCGGTTCGTGCCGATCATCTTGGGATCGGGCGTGGCGATGGTCAGCCCCTCCATCGTGTAGACGAAGATGTAGCCTTCACCCTTGTCGTAGCTCATCGGCAGGATGCGCTCGCGTAGCGCATCGATCGCCTGCTCCCTGGTCAGCTTGCCGGCCTGGACCTGCTTGTCGAGCGAGTCGGCCGTGCCGACCGCGGTATCGACGATGGCTTTCAGGGCAAGGATCCGGTCCTCGATCAGGGCCTCATGGGCCAGCCGCGCCGCCGCGAATCCGGCGATAGCGAGGCCGAGCACCAGAATGCCCAGCAGCACGCCCAGCTTGGTGCCGATCTTCAGATTGTTGAGCCACGTCATTTTCCGGCCTCTCCCTTCGGGCGCGACGATATTCTTCGACCAGCACTGGCGCCCGGTCGAAGAATAGTCCGTGGGGAGTTAAGGTGACGTGAAGGGTTCTATTTCCGATAGTTTCGAACTATTTGAATCCGAAATCAATTCTCGTTCAATAAAGCCCATTCATCTCAGGTTGTAATGTTCAGGGATCTCTTGTTCAGCGGGTCGGCCGACTGCAGGGACTGGACATTGGCCGTAAAGCTGTTCGCGGCCGCCGTGAGGGCCGCGTTCTGCTGCCCCGGATTGGCGGCCGGACGCGCGACGAACCCCTGGGAATCCGCCGAAGGCGAGTCGGGCTTATAGGAAATGTCGTAGGCGCCGGAATGGGGCACCGAAGGTGCTGCGCCGCTGTCGCCGATCGAAGGGGCGGTCTGCAGGGCCTGGAAGACCTGGCTGGCTGCGTTCGAAGGCTGGGTGCCGGTGACCGGGGGTGCCGCCACGGCCGAAGAGCCGAAAACCGCGCTGGAGGGCGTCGACGCATTGATCTGGTTGGCGATCGAATCCGTGACCGCCGCGATTTGCACGTCGGCTGCGGCGATGGCGGAGGTCGCGTAATTGTTGGCACTCGATACGGCGTCGACCATGAGATCCGAGCCCGATGAAGGTTAGCAGCCTAAGCGGCGATGATACACGGCTTCGGGCGCCAAGGGGTTAACGCCGACGCGTCGCTATTGAATAAGCGGGATCTTGAAGACCTGCTGGCCGATATGGCCGATCTCGTGGGACAGCGCCGGGTCGCACCAGATGCGGAATCCGGCCTCGCGGGCACGGTCGCAGAAGATATAGTCCTCGCCCAGGATGTCGCCAGTCTCCTCGTTGGACTCGAAGCGGAAGTACGGGCGCGGCAGCTTGTCGAACACGCTCATCCTGATCAGCAGGCAGCCGGTCGGGATGCGGGCCATCTCGATCAGGCCCGACGGCATCTGGGCCACCTCGCCCGGCAGCACCGTGCCGAGCGTGGGGTAGGGCGGCACGCGCTTCGAATAGGTGGCGCCGACGATGTCCTGCCGATGCATCAGCAGGCGCCACAGCGTCGAATCCGGGAACATCATGTCGCTGTCGAGGAACAGCATGTAGTGCGCGCCGAATTCCTGGGCGAGCCGGACGCCGTTGTTGCGCGCGATGGCGACGATCGACGATTTGTTGTTGATGACGTTGATCTGCAGGCCCTGGGTCGCGACGCACATCCGGGCCAGCGACATGGCGAAATCGGCATGGACCATGTCGGCGGACGGCACGGCGACCGCGATGCGGACCTGCGGGTCGGTCATGGCATGGCCGCGGCCATGTAGGCCAGCCGGTCCAGCACCCCTTGCAGGATGTAGGCGGCGGCAGCCTTGTCGACGATTTCGGCCCGACGCTTGCGCGACAGGTCGGCCTCGATCATGCCGCGCGTGACCGCGGCGGTCGACAGGCGCTCGTCCCAGAACAGGATGGCCGGGTCGTCGATCCGCATCAGGTTGCGCGCAAAGGCGCGGGTCGCCTGGCAGCGCGGACCCTCCGTGCCGTCCATGTTGATGGGCAGGCCCAGCACGAGCGCGCCGATTCGATGCTCGCGCCGCAGGGCGGCGAGCGTCGCCGCATCGTCTTTCAGCTTGCCGCGTACCAGCGTCTTCAGCGGCGAGGCCACCATCAGCAGGGTATCGCTGAGGGCAAGGCCGATCGTCTTGGTGCCGAGATCGATGCCCAGGAGCCGTTCGCCCGGAGCGAGGCAGGCCTTGAGTTCCGTAGGGTTGCAGATCGGCATGATGGGATGCTAGCTTCGCGGCTTCCGTCGAGATCAGGCAGTTTCCTGGACCGCGCGAGGGTTTCCGAACGCGCATCCTGGGGCAGACTTTCCGGCGGAGGCGTTCCCGGAAGACCCCGAGGTTTATCTCATGTCGTTGGACAAGGCCACCGTGGCGCGCATCGCCACCCTGGCGCGCATCAAGGTTCCCGAAGCCGATCGCGAAGCGCTCGGCCAAGAGCTCAATCAGATCCTGCATTGGGTCGAGCAATTGGACCAGGTCGATACGGCCGGGGTCGAACCCATGACGAGCGTCGCCGCCATGACCCTGCCGTTGCGTCCCGACAAGGTGACGGACGGCGCGCGGGCCGACGACATCCTGAAGAACGCGCCTGGCGCCATGCACGGTTTCTTCACCGTGCCGAAGGTTGTCGAGTAATGAGCGAATTCACCGATCTGACGCTTGCGACCGCCCGTGACGGGCTGGCCGCCAGGAAGTTCTCGGCCGTCGAGTTGACCCAGGCCCATGTCGCCGCGATCGAGGCCGCACGCGACCTGAACGCTTTCATCACCGAGACGCCGGATAAGGCGCTCGATATGGCGAAGGCGAGCGACGAGCGGCTGGCGCGCGGCGAAGGCGGCGTGCTGGAAGGCCTGCCGATCGCGATCAAGGACCTGTTCTGCACCAAGGACGTGCTGACCACGGCCGGCTCGCACATCCTCGACGGCTTCAAGCCGCCGTACGAATCGACTATCACCCAGAAGCTGTGGGACGCTGGCGCCACCTGCCTCGGCAAGCTCAATCTGGACGAGTTCGCCATGGGCTCGTCGAACATGACGAGCTACTACGGCCCGGTGATCAATCCCTGGAGTGAGGCCGGCGGCAATCGCCAGCTTGTGCCCGGCGGCTCCTCCGGCGGGTCGGCCGCCTCGGTCGCGGCCCGGCTGGCGCTGGCGGCGACCGGCACGGACACCGGCGGCTCGATCCGCCAGCCGGCGAGCTTCTGCGGCATCGTCGGCCTGAAGCCGACCTATGGCCGCTGCTCGCGCTGGGGCGTGGTCGCCTTCGCCTCCTCGCTCGACCAGGCCGGGCCGATGACCCGCACGGTCGAGGATGCGGCGATCATGCTCGGCGTCATGGCCGGCCACGATGCCAAGGACTCGACCTCGGCCCCGATGGCCGTCCCGGATTTCCGGGCTGCGCTCACCGGCGACATCCGCGGCCTGCGCGTCGGCATTCCGAAGGAATATCGCGTCGACGGCATGCCGGCCGAGATCGAGGCGCTGTGGCAGCAGGGCATCGACTGGCTGAAGGATGCGGGTGCCGCGCCGGTCGAGATCAGCCTGCCGATGACCAAGCATGCGTTGCCGACCTATTACATCATCGCGCCGGCCGAGGCCTCGGCCAACCTGTCGCGCTATGACGGCGTGCGCTTCGGCCTGCGCGTGCCAGGCGCCTCGCTCGACGAGATGTACGAGAACACCCGCGCCGCCGGGTTCGGCGCCGAGGTCAAGCGGCGCGTGCTGATCGGCACCTACGTGCTATCGGCCGGCTATTACGATGCCTATTACCTGAAGGCTCAGCGCCTGCGCACGCTCATCGCCCGCGATTTCGACCAGGCGTTCGAGAAATGCGACGTGATCCTGACCCCGACCGCGCCGTCCGCCGCCTTCGCGATCGGCGAAAAGATGGACGATCCGCTGGCCATGTATCTGAACGACGTCTTCACCGTGCCGGTCAATCTGGCGGGCCTGCCCGGCATCTCGGTGCCGGCCGGCCTGTCGGCCGACGGCTTGCCGTTGGGATTGCAGATCATCGGGCGCGCGTTCGACGAAGAGACCATGATCCGCGCCGCGGGCGTGCTGGAAAGTGCCGCCGCCTTCACCGCCAAGCCGGGGAGGGCCTGAGCCATGTTTACCTCCAACGTTGCGATGCGCGAGGAAACGCTGATCGACGGCCGGACCGGCAAGTGGGAGATCATCATCGGTCTCGAGGTCCACGCCCAGGTCACGTCCGAATCGAAGCTGTTTTCAGGAGCGGCGACCGCGTTCGGCGCCGATCCCAACAGCCAGGTCTCGCCGGTCGATGCGGGATTTCCGGGCATGCTGCCGGTGATCAACGCGGTCGCGGTCGAAAAGGCGGTCAAGACCGGCCTGGGCCTGGACGCCCAGATCAACCGGGTCTCGGTGTTCGACCGGAAGAACTATTTCTACGCCGATCTGCCGAGCGGCTATCAGATCTCGCAGTACCAGCAGCCGATCGTGGGCAAGGGCCGCCTGGTGCTCGACATGCCCGACGGCTCGAGCCGCGAGGTGGGCGTCACGCGCCTGCATCTGGAACAGGATGCGGGCAAGAGCCTGCATGATCAGCATCCGTCGATGACCTTCGTCGATCTCAATCGCGCCGGCGTGGCGCTGATGGAGATCGTGTCGGAGCCGGACATGCGCACGGCCGAGGAGGCCGGGGCGTACCTGAAGAAGCTGCGCTCGATCCTGCGCTATCTCGGCACGTGCGACGGCAACATGGAAGAAGGCTCCATGCGCTGCGACTGCAACGTGTCGGTGCGCCGGCCGGGCGAGGAACTCGGCACGCGCAACGAGATCAAGAACGTCAACTCGATCCGTTTCGTCATGCAGGCGATCGAGTATGAGGCGCGGCGCCAGATCGAGGTGCTGGAGGACGGCGGTACCATCCGCCAGGAAACCCGCCTGTTCGACAGCGGC
>NZ_DASZBY010000103.1:0-53610 GCF_035943795.1 Aliidongia sp.
GTCGAATGCGGCGAACGTTGTTCGGCGGCTAGAATGTCAGGCGGAATGTGGCGCCGGCGCCACAGGGCACCGGTTCGACCGAGCCGCCGTGAGCGACCATGATCTGGCGCACGATCGACAGGCCGATGCCCGACCCGGACGGCTTGGTCGTGAAGAACGGCACGAAGATCCGCTCCGCCTCGGATGGCGGCAAGCCCGGACCATTGTCCTCGACCGTGATCGCGACCCGGCCGCGCGTGTCGAGGACGGCCGCAAGGGCGACACGCGGCGCATCCCGTCCCGCCACGGCCTCGAACGCGTTCTTGACCAGGTTGATCAGCGCCTGTTCCAGCAGATCGGGATCGACTTCGACCGCGAGGCTTGGCGGCTCGACCGCGAGCACGAATTCGACACCGGCACCGGCCGGCGCCGCCTGCATCAGCGCGCGCACGCGGCCGAACGCCTCGGCCAACCCGACCGAGCGGCGCACCGGCTGGGGCGGCTCGGCAAAACGGCGATAGCCGTCGACGAAACGCATCAGGCCGGCGCTGCGCCGCGCGATCGCCGCCATCGCCTCGGCCAGCTCGTCGAGCGCCGGGTTCGCCGCATCGGGCGCGGTCTCCCGGATCTCGACCACCAGCCCCTCGGCCATGCCGGCGAGCGAGGCGACGGGCGTCAGCGAATTCATCATTTCATGGGCCAGCACGCGGACCAGATCGGACCAAGCGCGCAGCTCGCTCTGGGCCAACTCACCCTCGATGCTGAGCAGCGACGCGATCGCCTGGGCCCGGCCACCTGCCACGGTCTGGGAGGTCGCGACCAGCAGACGGGCGACACCGCCCGGCAACGGCACGTGGACCATGCGCCGGCCCGGCGGGGCTGCGAGCGCCGCGGCGAAATCATGGGACAGCGTTTCGGCCTGGTCGATCCGGTCGAGCGCGACGCCGTCGAAAAAGCGCCGGGCCGCCCGGTTCAACAGGGTGATGCGCCCGTCCTCGGCCAGCGCCAGTAGCGGCACCGGCGCATGCTCGACCTCCGCATTGAGCCGTGCCATCGCCGTCTCGCGGACGGCATTGCGCGCGCCCAGCTTCTCGACCGCGCGGCCCAGCTTGATCCCGAGCGGCCCCAACCGGCGCGGCAGCACCGGCATGAGCTCCCCGGCCGCGATCGCCTCGATCACCCGGGTCAGGTCGCGGCCGACCGCGTCGGCGTGGTGCGCCAGTTCGACCACGGCGCAGACCAGCAGGGTCGCCACGATCACGCCGGTCGCATAGAACGCTGTTTCGGCCAGCAGCAGGCCCAGCAGCGCCGCGAGAGCGACCACGAGGGCAACCCGCAGGCCGAGGCCCAGCGAGTAACGGCTAAAGCCCATGCTTTTCCATCCGGCGATAGAGCGCCGCCCGCGTCAGGCCGAGCGCCGAGGCGGCCCGGCTGATGTTGCCGGTATGGTCGGCGAGCGCGCGCGCAATGGTCCGCCGCTCCAGCGCGTCGAGATCGTAGAGATCGGGGCCCGGTTGCTCGGCGGGGGCGCCGCTCGGCGGGCCGGCACTCACGGGTGCCACCACCGCCGGGAAATCCAGGGGCTCGAACCGGTCGCCGGTGGCGAGAATGGTCGCCCGCTCGATCGCATGCTTCAACTCGCGCACATTGCCGGGCCAGCGATAGGATTCGAGCAGGGCCAGCGCCTCGCCCGACAGCCGCCGGCGGGCGACATTGTATTTGCGCGCATAGATCGCGATGAAATGTTCGGCCAGCGCCGCCGTATCCTCGCGCCGGTCGCGCAGCGGCGGCAGGGTCAGCTCGACCGTATTGACCCGGTAGAGCAGATCCTGGCGGAACACCTGCTCGCGCTGCAGCTCGGCCGTCGGCACGTTGGTCGCCGACACGACGCGGATATCGACCGACACCGGCCTGTCGCCGCCGACCGGCACGACCTCCTGCCGCTCCAGCACGGTCAGCAGCTTGCGCTGCAGGTAGAGCGGCAGGTTGCCGATTTCGTCGAGGAACAGGGTGCCGCCGCTGGCCGCGACGATGCGGCCCGGCCGGTCGTCGCGTGCGTCGGTGAACGCGCCCTTGCGATGGCCGAACAGCTCGCTTTCGAACAGGTTTTCCGAGACCGCGCCCAGGTCGATCGACACGAACGGGCCGTTGGCGCGCGACGACAGGCGGTGGATCTCGCGCGCCACGAGTTCCTTGCCGGTGCCGCTTTCGCCCAGCACCAGCACGTTGGCGTTGGTCGGCGCCGCCCGGCCGATCACCTCGAACACCCGGCGCATCGAGGTGGCACCACCGACGATAGTGGCGCCGTCGATCGCCGGTGAAGCCGACAGGGCCTGATGGCGTAAGCGAAGATCATCGGCCTCGCGCCGCGAGCGGGCGAGGCTGACGCCGGCCATCACCGTCGCGACCAGCCGCTCGTTGGACCAGGGCTTCAGCACGAAGTCGCTGGCGCCGCGCTTCATCGCCTCGACCGCGACGGCGACGGCGCCGAACGCGGTCATCAGCACGACCGAGACGGCGGGATCGGCGGCCTTCAACCGTTCGAGCCAGGCGAAGCCGTCGGCCCCGTCGGTGCGTCCCTGGGTCAGGTTCATGTCGAGCAGGACCACGTCCCACCGCTCGCTCGAAAGACGCTCCGCCAGCCCTTCGGCAGCGCGGGCGATGTCGATGGTGCCGACGCTGCGGCGCAGCAGCAGGCGGGCGGCGGTGAGAATGTCCGGATCGTCGTCGACGACCAGGATCCGCGCATCGGCGAGGCTATTGGGATTGTCCGGCATGTCCGATTTCGTACACCTTCTGTCCGGTTTCGTACAAGTCCGGGATGCTGTCTTATACTCAACATATTGATATCGCTATATTCTGCGTTCTGGCGTGGGCCTTGCTGCTCCCCATCGCATGAAACATGCCGAGACCCCTCTCTCCCCCCTGCGTGTCGCCCCGGGCCCGACGGCCCCGGGCACCGTTCCGGGCATGGACCGCAAGCGTCCGCGCCGGCGCTGGACGCGCAACCGCCTGCTGGGCGTCGCCGCCATTCTGCTGCTGGCCGCGGGCGTCGGCTTCGCGATGGTGAACCAGGGCACGCGCAGCCTGCGGCTCGATCGGCAGAAACTGACGATCGGCACCGTGACCCAGGACGTGTTCCACGATTCGATCCCGGTGCGCGGCGAGGTCCAGGCGCTGGAATCGGTCGTGCTGGACACGACCGAAGCGGGCCGGGTCGAAGAGATCCTGGTCGAGGCCGGCCAGACCGTGACGGAAGGCCAGCCGCTCGTGCGGCTCAGCAATACGAACCTGCAGCTCGAAACCATCGCCCGCGAGACGCAGATCATCGAGCAGATCAACAACCAGCGGAACGTGCAACTCGAGTTCGAACAGGCCAAGACCAACGACGCCAACTCGGTCGCCGGCGCGGAATACAATATCGTCAACCTGTCGCGGCAGATCCGCCGCCAGTCGCCGCTGACTGCCCACGGCTTCACCGCTCAGGAGACGCTCGACAACCTGACCGACCAGCTGGAATACCAGAAGCGGCTGAAGGAGATCGCGATCGACGGCCAGAAGCGCGACGCGACGCTCTATGCCGACGTGTCCGGCCAGGCGAACGAGATCGCGGCCCACCTGGTCGACAACCTGTCGATCGCGAAGAAATTGCTCGACAGCCTCGTCGTGCGGGCGCCGGTCACGGGCCAGTTGACCGCGCTGGACGTCAGGCTGGGCGAGCAGAAGGACCGCGGCCAGCGGCTGGGCCAGATCGACCGGCAGACCGGCTTCAAGGTCGTGGTCCAGGTCGACGAGTTCTATCTCTCGCGGGTCCGCACCGGCCAATCCGTGTCGCTCACCCGCAATGGCCGCAAGATGCCGCTGGTCATTGCCAAGGTGTTCCCGCAAGTGAAGAACGGCCGGTTCGAGGTCTGGCTGAATTTCGCCGGTTCCGCGGGCCCTGGCGACCTGCGGCCGGGCGAGGCGCTGCAAGGCAGCCTGCAGCTGGGCGACGACCAGCCGGCGCTGATCCTGCCGATCGGGCCGTTCATGGAGACGACCGGCGGCGGTTGGGCCTTCGTGCTCGACGCCGACGGCACCACCGCATCGCGCCGCCCGATCAAGACCGGTCGCCGCAACGGCACCCAGATCGAACTGCTGGACGGGTTGAAGCCCGGCGAGAAAGTCATCCTGTCCGACTATGCCGACCTGGACCGGATCGACCAGATCCACATCCAATGACGACGCCCTTTCCGACAAAGGAATACCGGCCCATGCTGAAACTCGCCCAATTGTCGAAGACCTATCTCGCCGACGAGATCGAAACCACGGCGCTCCGCGAGATCTCGCTGGAGATCGGCCGGGGCGAATTCCTCGCCATCATGGGTCCGTCCGGCTGCGGCAAGTCGACCCTGCTCAACATCCTGGGCCTGCTCGACAGCCCGAGCGGCGGCGAATTCTGGTTCCTGGACCAGGAGGTCTCGCGCTGGCCCGAGCGCAAGCTGACCCTGCTGCGGCGCCAGACCATCGGCTTCGTGTTCCAGAGCTTCAACCTGATCGACGACCTGACCGTGGCGGAAAATGTCGAGCTGGCGCTGCTCTACCAGGGCGTGGCACCGGCCGAGCGCAAGCGGCGGGTCGCAGAATCGCTGGAGCGGGTCAACGTCGCCCACCGCGCCAGCCATCGGCCGAAGCAATTGTCCGGCGGCCAGCAGCAGCGCGTCGCCGTCGCCCGCGCCCTGGTCGGCCAGCCGAAGCTGATCCTGGCCGACGAGCCGACCGGCAACCTCGACACGGCGAACGGCGACCAGGTGATGGGCCTGCTGACCGAGGTGGCCGCCGCCGGCACCACGGTCATCATGGTCACCCATTCGCCGTCGCACGCGGCCTATGCCCAGCGCCAGGTCCACATGCTCGACGGCCAGATCGTGGCCGCCACTCTGCTCGCCGCCTGACGCCCGGAAGGATCGCCCCATGCTCGGCAACTACCTGTCGGCGGCCCTCGGCAACCTGCTGCGCAACCGGCTGCATGCCGCGATCAATCTGTTCGGGTTGGCGCTGGGCCTGGCGACGGCGATTCTGATCGGCCTCTATATCCGCGACGAGGTGACGTTCGAGCGGTTCCTGCCGGACTATGGCGACGTCTATCGGGTGCAATCGGTCGATACCGATACCGACGGCAAGCCCTGGATCTTTCCGAGCACGCCGCACGGTCTGGCCGCGACCTTGCGCGAGAGCTTCCCGGAATTCGCCCAAGTGACGCGCATCATGGCCGCCAAATACGGTGTCCGGCACGGCCAGGTCGAGGCGTCGGAGGCGATGCAGGCCGTCGACCCCAATTTCTTCCAGACCCTGGGTTACCCGCTGATCGAGGGCGACCAGGCAACGGCGCTGGCCACCCCGGACTCGATCGCACTGTCGCGGGCCATGGCGCTCAAGTATTTCGGCACCGAGGATTGCCTGGGTCAGACGCTGGAGCTGGACCGCAAGGAGACCGTGCGGGTCGGCGCCGTGTTCGAGGACGTGCCGTCCAACAGCCATCTTTACGGCACTAAGTTTCTGCTTTCCTCGCTGGCGCCGATCAGCACGCTCGCAAAGGCGGACCGGCTGCCGCCGATCCCGGTCGGCGAATATGATACCGACACCGACACCTATGTGCGCCTGCGGCCCGGTACCTCCCCTAGCGCCATCGCCGACCGGCTGTCGGCCTTCGTCGCCCGGCAATATCCGGCCCCGCGGCCCGACGACCGGCCGCGCAGCGGTTTCCTGGCACCGATCGCGTCCATCCATCTGCATGGACGGGAGCTGGGCGACTATACGGCGGCCAGCGACCTCGCGACGGTCTACGCCATCTCGGCGACCGGTATCCTGGTGCTGATCGTGGCCGGCATCAATTTCGTCAACCTGGTGACGGCGCGGGCCACGCGGCGCGCCCTCGAGGTCGGCGTGCGCAAGGCGGCAGGTGCCACGCGGCGCCAGTTGATCGGCCAGTTCATGGGTGAGTCGGTCGCCTATGCGCTCGCGGCGCTGTTGCTGGGCGTGGCCCTGGTCGAGTTGATCCTGCCCAGTTTCAACAGCTTCCTCGACCGCACCATCGTGTTCGCCTATTGGCGCGATCCGATTCTGCTGCTGGGCCTGCCGGCGCTCGCGCTCGGCATCGGGCTGCTCGCGGGATTCTACCCGGCGCTGGTGCTGTCGAGCTTCCGCCCGGCGGCGGTGCTGAAGGGCGCCATCGCCGCCCAGGGCTCGGGCATGCTGCGCCAAGTGCTGGTCGTGCTGCAGTACGCCATCTCGATCACCCTGCTGATCGCCACCTTCGTGATCTATCGCCAGACCAGCTTCGCGACCGAGGACAGCCTGCGGTTCGACAAGGACCTGATCGTCGCCATTTCGCTGGGCGGCATTCCGGGCGCGGTCAGCGCCGACGGCAGCCATTACCAGTTCGACGGCGCGACCGTCGATCGGATGCGCGAGCGGCTCGAAGCCGTGCCGGGCGTGAAGGCGGCGGCGGATTCCTGGGTCGTGCCGGATGCCCGGTCCAGTTCGGCCACGACCTGGCACGTCGTCGATCACCCCACGGCCAAACCGATCATGGCCGGGCGCGTGATGCAGGGCTTCGGCTTCTTCGGGCTCTACGGCATCAGGCCGATCGCCGGCCGCGACTTCGGCCGCGAGCATGGCGACGATGCGACGCCCGAGGATCCCAAGATCGAGGGCACGGCGATCATCAACATGTCCGCCGTCCGCACCTTCGGCTTCGCCTCGCCCGAGGCCGCGATCGGCCACGAACTGGACATGGATCTGGAAGGCAACGACCGGATCCAGGCCCGCCGGATCGTCGGCGTCGTGCCCGATTTCCCGTTGGGCACGATCCGCACCAAGATTCCGCCGAACGTGTTCCTGATCGAACCCGAATGGTCGACCTACCTGAACGTCAAGCTGACCGGCGATCATGTGCCGGAAGCGCTGGCCGCGATCGACCGGATCTGGCGCGAGATGGTGCCGACCCGGCCGATCGAGCGGCAATTCATCGACGACCGGATCGAGCATCTGTACCGCGACGTCACGCGCCAGGGCCAGGTGTTCGCCGGCTTCGCGCTGGTCGCCGTCCTGATCGCCTGCCTGGGCCTGTTCGGCCTCGCCGCCTTCACGGCCGAGCGGCGGACCAAGGAGATCGGTATCCGCAAGGCCATGGGGGCGTCGACCACCGACATCCTGAAGCTGCTGGTCTGGGAATTCGCGAAACCCGTGCTGCTGGCCAACGCCATCGCCTGGCCGCTGGCCTATGGCGTCATGAACCACTGGCTCGACGGCTTCGCCTATCGCATCAGCCTCGACCCCCTGGTCTTCGTCGGCGCCGGCCTGATCGCGCTCGCGATCGCCAGCGGCACGACGCTCTACCATGCCCTGCAAGTCGCCCGCAGCCGGCCGGTCCTGGCCTTGCGCTACGAATAGACGGAAAGCGCCGCCCATGTTCAGCAACTACCTATCCTCGGCCCTCGGCAACCTGCTGCGCAACCGGCTGCATGCCGCGATCAACCTGTTCGGGCTGGCGCTGGGGCTCGCCACGGCGATCCTGATCGGCCTCTATATCCGCGACGAGGTGACGTTCGAACGCTTCCTGCCGGACTATCAGCAGACCTATCGCCTGCATTCGATCGGCTCGGGCGTCAATCGGCAGCCGGAGACCTACCCGCGCACGCCGCACGAAATCGCGGCACCCCTGCGCGACGAATTTCCGGAGGTCGCCGGCACCGTGCGATTGATGAGGATGTCGGTCGGCCTGCGCCATGACGCCTTCGCGGCCAACGAAGACATCATGAGCGTCGACCCGAATTTCTTCTCGGTGCTCGGCTACAGGCTGCTGCGCGGCGATCCGGCGACGGCGCTCGCCCGGCCGGACGCGCTGGTGCTGACCCGGGCGATGGCGCTCAAATATTTCGGCACCGTGGAGTGCGTCGGCAAGGCGTTGGAGATCGACCAGAAGGAGACCGTCCGCGTCACCGGCGTGATGGACGATCTGCCGTCGAACACGCATCTCTACGGCTTGCAATTCCTGCTATCCGGCCTGGCGCCGTTCAGCGAGCTCTATCTCGCCGACCATCGGCCGCCGCCCGGACCCGGCAGCTTCAACAACGACGTCGCGACCTATGTCCGCCTGAAGCCCGGCGCCTCGGCCGCGGCCGTCGATGCGCGACTGCCAGACTTCATGGCACGAATGCTGCCGACGACCGATCCGGAAGACGCCATCCGCTCGGCTATCCTGGTGCCGATCGACGCCATCCATCTGCATGGCAAGGAATATGGCGACTATTCCACCAACAGCGACCTGCCGACGATCTACGCGATCACGGCGACCGGCGTGCTGGTGCTGCTGGTCGCCGGCATCAACTTCGTCAACCTGGTCACGGCACGCGCGACGCGGCGCGCGGTCGAGGTCGGTGTGCGCAAGGCGGCGGGTGCGACCCAGCGGCAGCTGATCGCGCAATTCATGGGCGAGTCCGTGGCCTATGGCCTGGTGGCATTGATCCTGGCCGTGGCGCTGGTCGAGCTCGTGCTGCCCAGCTTCAACGGCTTCCTCGACCGGACGATCGGCTTCGCCTATTGGCGCGAACCCGCCCTTCTGGCGATCCTCGTGGGGTCGGCGGTGCTGATCGGGCTTGCCGCCGGCATCTATCCGGCGCTGGTGCTGTCGAGCTTCCGGCCAGCCGTGGTGCTGAAGGGTGCCGCCTCCGCCCAGGGCGCAGGCACGCTGCGCCAGGTGCTGGTCGTGCTGCAATATGCCATCTCGATCACCCTGCTGATCGCGACCGCCGTCATCCGGCACCAGACTGAATTCGCGACCTCCGGCTCCCTGCATTTCGACAAGGATCTGATCGTCGCCGTCGAACTGGGCGGCGTTCCCAGCACGCGCGGCACCTATGGCCGCAAGATCTACGACCCCGCGACGGTAGACCTGATGGCCCGGCGGATCGAGGCCGTGCCCGGGGTGAAGGTCGTCGGCGGATCCTGGGTCATTCCCGATGCCCGCGGTAGCACCACGACCGATTGGACGCCGCTCGACCAGCCGAACGGCAAGCCGCTGCTGATCGGACGGGTCATGCTCGATTTCGGCTTCTTCGAATCCTACGGGATCCAGCCGGTCGCCGGCCGCCTGTTCGGCCGCGACTACGGCATCGACAAGGTGCCGGTCGTGCCGAAAGAGGAGGGCTCGGCGATCCTGAATGAGTCGGCGGTCCGCGCCTTCGGGTTCGCCTCGCCCCAGGCGGCGCTGGGCCACGAGATCAAGTCCGACATGGACGACAGCGACGCATCCCAGCCGCGCCGCATCGTCGGCGTCGTCCCGGATTTCCCGCTGAACTCGATCCGCACGCGCATCCTGCCGACCGTCTATCTGGTCGCGCCGGACTGGTCGAGCTATCTCAACGTCAAGCTGACCGGCGAGAACGTGCCGGCAGCACTCGCCGCGATCGACCGCATCTGGCAGGAAATGGTGCCGAGCCGGCCGATCCAGCGGCAATTCATCGACGCCCGGGTCGAGCGGCTCTACCGCGACGTCACGCGCCAGGGCCAGGTGTTCACCGGCTTCGCGCTCGTCGCCGTCCTGATCGCCTGCCTGGGCTTGTTCGGCCTCGCCGCCTTCACGGCGGAGCGGCGCACCAAGGAGATCGGCATCCGCAAAGCCATGGGCGCCTCGACCGGCGATATCCTGAAACTGCTGCTGTGGGAGTTCGCCAAACCCGTGCTGCTGGCCAACGCAATCGCCTGGCCGGTCGCCTATGTCGCCATGAGCCGCTGGCTCGACGGCTTCGCCTACCGCATCGACCTTGACCCGCTGGTCTTCCTGGGCGCGGGCGTCGTGGCCCTGGTCATCGCCAGCGCCACGACGCTCTATCACGCCCTGCAAGTCGCCCGCAGCCGGCCGGTCCTGGCCTTGCGCTACGAGTAATCAGTCGCCGTTCGGTACCATGCGGCCCAGCGGCCGACCGCCGAAGATGTGGAAATGGAGATGCGGCACCTCCTGGTGCCCATCCCGGCCGATGTTCGACAGGACCCGGTAACCCGGCGCCGCGAGGCCGGCCTCGCGTGCGATCTGCCCCGTGGCGCGCACGAAAGCGGCGATCTCCTCGGCCGAGGCCTTGGTCGAGAAATCGTCGAACGAGACGTAGGCGCCCTTCGGGATCACCAGGATATGGGTCGGCGTCTGCGGGTTGATGTCGTGGAAGGCCAGGACGTGATCGTCCTCGAACACCTTCTTGCAGGGGATCTCGCCGCGCAGGATGCGGGCGAAGATGTTCGTCGGATCATAGGACAAGGCTGCATCCTCTCGCTCTTCAGATCGATCCGCTGGCGGGCTCAGGCCGGCTTGCGCGATGCCTTCTCGGCGATGCCGCTGATCCCGTCGCGCCGCGCCAGTTCGGCCCAGACCTCGTTCGGCGTGATGCCGGCCTCGGCCCAACACACCATCAGGTGGTAGAGCAGGTCGGCGCTCTCGCCGATCAGTGCCGGCTTGTCGCCGCGCATCAGTTCGATCACCGCCTCGACCGCTTCTTCGCCCAGCTTCTGGGCGATCTTGGGCCGGCCGCGCTGAAACAGCTTGGCGGTGTAGGACACCGTCGGATCGCCCCCGCGTGACGCCTCGATCTTGGCGAACAGCCGGTCGAGCGGGCTGCTCATCGCACCGGAATTCCGGCCTCGGCCAACCGCGCCTTGGCTTCGGCGATGGTGTGGGTGCCGAAATGGAAGATCGAGGCGGCAAGCACCGCCGTCGCATGACCCTCGCGGATGCCGTCGACCAGATCGTCGAGCGAGCCGACGCCGCCGGAGGCGATGACCGGCACGGTGATGGCATCGGCGACCGCGCGGGTGAGATCCAGGTCGAAGCCGGATTTCGTACCGTCCCGGTCCATCGAGGTCAGCAGGATCTCGCCGGCGCCGTAATCGGCCATGCGCCGCGCCCAGTCAATGGCGTCGAGCCCCGTCTCGCGCCGGCCGCCGTGGGTGAAGATGCCCCATCGGCCGGGACCGGTCGCCTTGGCGTCGACCGCGACGACGATGCATTGGGAACCGAACTTCTCCGCCGCCTCGCGCACGAACTCGGGCCGGGCGACCGCGGCCGTGTTGATCGACACCTTGTCGGCGCCCGCCAACAATAACTTGCGGATATCCTCGACCTTGCGCACGCCGCCGCCGACGGTCAACGGCATGAAGCATTGCTCGGCGGTCCTGCGCACCACGTCATAGAGCGTGTCGCGCTCCTCGGCGCTGGCCGCAATGTCGAGGAAACACAGCTCGTCGGCACCGGCCGCATCGTAGATCCGCGCCTGCTCGACCGGATCGCCGGCATCGCGCAGGCCCACGAAATTGACGCCCTTGACCACGCGCCCGTCCTTGACGTCGAGGCAGGGGATGACCCGCATCTTGAGCATCAGACCGGCTCCGTCAGCAACCGAAGCGCCGCGGATGGGTCGAGCCGGCCGTCATAGAGCGCCCGGCCGCAGATGACGCCCTCGACCCCGGTCTTCTCGACTTCCTTCAGGCTCTTCAGATCGGCGAGCGAGGCGACGCCGCCCGATGCGATGACAGGCGTGGTCAGCGCGAAGGCAAGATCGGCCGTCGCCTCGATATTGACGCCGCCGAGCGCTCCGTCGCGATCGATGTCGGTGTAGACGATCGCCGCCACACCGGCATCCTCGAAGCGCAGCGCCAGATCGAGCGCGCGCACTTCCGAGGTCCGGGCCCAGCCTTCGACCGCGACCATGCCGTCGCGTGCGTCGATGCCGACCACGATCCGGTCGGGGTGTCGCTTGCACGCCTCGCGCACCAGTTCCGGATCGGTCAGCGCCACGGTGCCGAGAATGACCCGCTTCACGCCGCGATCGAGCCAGAACTCGATGGTGGACAGGTCGCGGATGCCGCCGCCGAGCTGGACGGGCAACGCCACCGCGGCCAGGATCGCCTCGACCGCGTCGCCATTGACCGGACGGCCGGCGAAGGCGCCGTTGAGATCGACCAAGTGCAGCCATTCGAACCCGGCATCGGCGAATTGCCGTGCCTGGTCGGCCGGTGCCGCCGCGAACACCGTCGCGGCCGCCATGTCGCCGCGCAACAGCCGCACGCAACGGCCATCCTTCAAATCGATCGCCGGGTAGAGGATCACGGCGCGTCTCCAGGGTTCGTGAGCGCGGCTTCGTTGTCGGCTTCGGCCGCGGGGTCCAGGAACTTGTGATAGTAGAAGCCGCGGATCATACGCCCTTCCACCTTGGCATAGTGGGGATGGATGCCCCAGCGCGTGTAGCCCAATCCTTCGTAGAGCTGGATTGCGGCGATCTGGGTCTCGCGGATGTCGAGATTGATCATGCCGACCGCATTGTCGCGCGCCGCCTGTTCGACCGCGAGAGTGACGAGCTTGGCCAGGCCATGGCCGCGGGCCCAGGGGGCGACGAAATGGTGCATGAGCTGGGCCGAGAAGGCCTGGGCCTCGTTGTTGCGTGTCGGACGGACCAGCTGGGCGGAGGCCGCGATCGTGCCGTCGAGCCGACCGACGAACAAATGCCGCTCCGGGACCAGCAGCACACCCTTCCAATAGGATTCGAAGACATGGCGCGGCGGCGGCTTGACCCAGCCGAACCCGCCGCCGGCCTCGATCGCCGAATCCGCGGCGTCGCTGAGATCGCTGAGGTCGGTCCGCTCGAAACGGGTCAGGCGCTCGACCGAGATCGTCGGCGTGTGGGCCTTGGCGACGCCCATTACGGCCGCCACTGCAGGAAATTGCCGATCAATTTCAACCCTACCGCCTGGCTCTTTTCCGGGTGAAACTGGGTCCCGACCATGTTGTCGCGCCCGACGACGGCGGCAACCGGACCGTTGTACTCGACCGTGGCCAGGATTTCCGCCGGATCGGAAGCCGCGAACTTGAAGCTATGGACGAAATAGATATGGTCGCCGGTCGCGACGCCGTTCAGCACCGGATGCGCCATGCGGACCTCGATGTCGTTCCAGCCCATGTGCGGGATCTTCAGCCCCGGCGCCGGCGGGATCGTCACCACGTCGCCCTTGAGCCAGCCGAGGCCCGTGCTGGTCTCGAACTCGAGGCCCCGCTCGGCCATCAGCTGCATGCCGACGCAGATGCCTATGAACGGCACCGCATCGCGGATCACCCGCTGCTGCAGCGCCTCGACCAGGCCGTCGACCCCGTCGAGCCCGCGCCGGCAGTCGGCGAAGGCGCCGACGCCGGGCAGCACGATCCGATCGGCATGCTTCAGGGCCGCGGCCTGGTTCGCGACCTCGATTGCCATGTCCAGGCCGGCCTCGATGGCGGCGCGTTCGAAGGCCTTGGCGGCCGAGCGCAGATTGCCCGAGCCGTAATCGATGATGACGCAACGTTGCATGGGACGGTGCCTGACTTAGAGCGTGCCGCCGAGCGTACCCTTGGTCGAGGGAACGGCTTCGGCCTGGCGCGGATCGATCTCGATGGCGCCGCGCAGCGCGCGGGCGAGGGCCTTGAAGCAGCTCTCGACGATATGGTGGTTGTTCTCGCCGTAGAGGTTTTCGACGTGGAGCGTCACGCCGGCGGCCTGGGCGAAGGCCTGGAACCATTCCTTGAACAGTTCGGTGTCCATGTCGCCCAGTTTGTCGCGGGTGAAATCCACCTTCCAGATCAGGTAGGGCCGGTTCGACAGGTCGATCGCGACCCGGGTCAAGGTTTCGTCCATCGGGATCAGCGCGTCGGCATAGCGCCGGATGCCGCGCCGGTCGCCCAGCGCCTGGTTCACCGCCTGGCCGATCGCGATGCCGCTATCCTCGGTCGTGTGGTGGAAATCGATGTGCAGGTCGCCTTCGACCGTGAGCTCGAGGTCGATCAGGCTGTGGCGCGACAGCTGTTCCAGCATATGGTCGAGAAAGCCGACCCCGGTCGAAACCTGGTAATGGCCGGTCCCGTCCAGGCGCACCGTCGCCTTGATCCGGGTTTCCTTGGTATTCCGCTCGACCGTCGCTTCGCGCACCGGGCCGCACTCCTTCGAAAAGGCCTTGCCGTTCCGGGTTTCTAGCAAGTTCCCGGTTCCTGCGGAAGACCACTCCCGTCGGGTCTGCCCAGCAGCGATCGCCGCGAGGACAGAAGCGTCCAAAATTTGTGTGTTCTTTATTTGTTCTTTTCTGATTTTTGCGATACGGTTGCCGCCACCATCTGAGGTAGCGATACCGAATGACAGATCTCCTTAAAAACATCCATAGGCTCCACTCGCGCAGCCACGCCCACGCAGGCCTCGTCGTCGATGAGGACGGCGTGGCGTTCGGTCCGGGCTGCACGCTCGTGCGCCGGCTGCCAGACGGCACCTATCGAGCCCTCGACGACGACGAGCTCGCGTTCATTCCGCACATGGCAAAGGCGGGGATCGACGCCCGGCGGCTTTCGCGCATCGCCGAGGCGCTCGAGGGCGGCAATATGATGCGGGCGCAGTTGCTGGGCCTGCAGTTGCCGCTGGCCGCACAAGCGCCGCCCGACGCGAGCTTGTCGAAGAGCGGCTTCGATGAGAAGGAGCCACGGAAGCCCGATGGCGAATGGACCATCGGCAGCGTGCTCTCGACCATGGCGGAAGGCATGGGTCTCGCGGAAACCGCAGCCGAGGGATCGGTCGCCGCCGCTGCCCGGGCAGCCCTCGCGGGCGTTGCGCGTGCTGCCACTGGAGTGGCCGGCGTGGCTGCCGGCCTCGTCTATCCGACGGCCGAGTGGAACACGTTCCAGGGCACCCTGCCTGATCGCCCCGACGTCGATTATCGTTACGACGAAGGTGAGCTGGCCCTCTACAAGACCCTGCCGAACGGCAGCAGGACACAGCTCTATCGCGGTCGGGCCGATCGAGATCAGTTGTACCGGAACGCGGCCGGGGACATCGTCGGCATCGATCTGGGTCGCGGCTTCCAGGTCGACATCGACCGGATCGAGGCGCCGGCCGGCAGCGTCGCGCAGGTAAAGGCACGGTCGATCAGCACGACCGATGATCCCCAGGTCTGTCCCGACCCGGGCCCGGACGTTCCGCACAGTGCGAGCCCCCGGGCTCTCGCCTATCAATGGCAGATCACGAACCTTCCACCGATGCTGGCCGTCGCCCTCAACGGGCAGATCTACGATGGCTGCAACGAGTTCACTGGCCACATGCTCGAGGCGAAAGGCCCAGGCTACGAGCGGCTGATGCGCTATAAGTTCATCTGGGACAGAATTCAGAAAACCTTCGACAACCTGGCGCGACGGCAGTCCGATGCCGCAGGCGGAAGACGAGTCGAATGGCACTTCGCCGAAGAAAAAGTGGCCGACGAGGTTCGCAAGCACTTCAGCGAGATCGGCCTCGACAATATCGATGTCGTCTACACACCCGCAATCATCGTCATCACACCCATCCGTGACTAGCGAGGAACCATGACTCTTGCATCGTCGCCAGGGAGCGACCGGATCGTCGTCGCCTGGCCGGGACGGTCCGAAGACGCCGCCACCTCGGCTGCCCGCATGGTGCGGGCGATCGGGAATTTCGGCCGCTGCGACCCCCGCCTCGATCGATGGCGGGAAATCGGCTTTACCCAACGCGAGGCAAGCGTGCCGTTCTCGACCCTGCCGCCGCAGCTGGGGCCGATGGTCCGCCGGTTCGAGGCGGCGCGTTGTCGCGACGCAAAGGGGCATCCGCTTTCCGCTCCTGTCTTCCAGGTGAACGCGCGAAACACGGCGTTCGGATCGCCGCTCGAACTGTCGGCATCGGTCGGCAATCCGGGCGACCCGCGGGCCGCCCTGCCGAATCGGCTCGACCTGCTCGTGCCTCGCTCGACCCAGGGCGACTCCGATGCGACATCCTTGCTGAAGCCGACCCTGCTCGCCCTGATCGACGCCTGGGCACCAGTCGTCGGGCGGATCGATCCACCCGGCCTGGCAGGGCTGCGCACCGGGCGCGATCGACCGCGTGTCGAGGTAGGCTGGATCACCTATCTGGCGTCGCCGCTCGCGCGGCTCATCGCACCGCCGGCCGGCGCGACGGTCGAGCCGGTCACTGGCGGGGGGGTGTTGCTCAGCCTGGGCGAGCATCCGTTCGACATGGAAGACGAAGCGGCACTCGCCCTATGGCGATCTGTGCAGGACAGCCTGGCGGTGCTGGAGGCAACGACGTGGCCGCCGGAAGACGATGCTGCAACCTCCAACCGGGAGACCGACCGATGACGAGCCTGATCCCGAACCTGACGCTTGCCCCCATCCTGCTCGATGTCGCCTGGCCGGCACGGCGGGAAGATGCCGATGCGATTGCCCAACGGGTCGCCCGCATGTTCGAGAACCTTTCACGCTGCGACGCGCGCGTGCGGCGCTGGTATGAGGTGGGTTCGACGCCGGCCGAGGCCGCGGTGCCGCTGCCGCTGGCTCCGTCCAGCCTCGCCCGCCGTCTTGCGGGGAGCCGTCTGCCCCCGACCGAGGAAGAGCCGGAGGCGGATCAGGGCTTCGATCTCGTGGCCTGGAACGGCGAACAGGAAGCGGCCCATGCCAGCCTCGTCATCCAGGCCGGTTCGGATCGAAGCGGTCTCGAATGGGGCAACGACATGACGAACCATGTCGGCATCTGCTTCGAGCCGGCCGAGCCCGCCAATGCCGCCCTGCTGACTGCCGAGGTGCTGAAGTCGGTGCTGCTCGCGCTGATCGATGCCTGGGAGCCCATGACCGGCAATGTCCGGCCGCTGAAGCTTATCGACAGTTGGGCGGGCGATCCGCCCATGATCGAGCAACTGCGCTGCCACGGCGGCTGGATAACCTATGTGGCGGCTCCGGAATGCGACGAGATCGCGCCGCCGCCCGGAGCCATCGTCGAACAGACCCCGGACGGCGGGTTGCTGATGCTGGCGACGCCGAACACCGTCGATGCCGCCGATCCGGCACAGCTCGAAGCGGCCCTTGCGATCCATCTGGCGCTCGAACCGCTGTGGCAGCCCATGGACCTGCCGGACTTCTGAGGCAAGGCGGCAGGCGCTTGACCTGCCGCCTTGCCTCGCCCACATGGGAAACCTTCGGTGCCGGCGCTCAACGGGAGGCCGGCCAAGGTGAAGTGGAATTTCCATGTCTGAACGTGACGCCACTTGGCACGGCACGACGATCCTGTGCGTGCGCAAGGGCGACAAGGTCGTGCTGGCCGGCGACGGCCAGGTCTCGATGGGCCAGACCATCGTCAAATCCAATGCCCGCAAGGTCCGTCGCCTTGGCGACGGTTCGGTCATCGCCGGCTTTGCGGGTGCTACGGCCGATGCCATGACCCTGTTCGAGCGGCTGGAGGCGAAGCTCGAGCAGTACCAGGGCCAATTGACCCGCGCTGCGGTCGAGCTGGCCAAGGACTGGCGCACCGACCGTTATCTGCGCCGCCTGGAAGCGATGATGGCGGTGGCCGACAAGTCGGCGTCCCTGATCCTGAGCGGCACCGGCGACGTGCTGGAGCCCGAGGACGGCCTGATCGGCATTGGCTCCGGCGGTTCGTTCGCCCTGTCGGCCGCCCGCGCGCTGATCGACATCGACGGCATCGACGCCGAGGCGGTCGCGCGCAAGTCCATGGCAATCGCCGCCGGGATCTGCGTCTACACCAACACCAAAATCACTCTCGAAAGCCTGTCGATATGACCGCCGCCTTCAGTCCCCGGGAAATCGTCTCGGAACTCGACCGCTATATCATCGGTCAGAACGATGCCAAGCGCGCAGTCGCGATCGCGCTTCGGAACCGCTGGCGCCGCCAGCAGCTGCCGGAAAACCTGCGCGAGGAAGTTCTGCCCAAGAACATCCTGATGATCGGCCCGACCGGTGTCGGCAAGACCGAGATCGCGCGCCGCCTGGCCAAGCTGGCCCAGGCGCCGTTCATCAAGGTCGAGGCGACCAAGTTCACCGAGGTGGGCTATGTCGGGCGCGACGTGGAGCAGATCGTGCGCGACCTGGTCGAGGCGTCGATCGGCCTGACCCGCGAGCGGCTGCGCAAGGAGGTGGTGGCCAAGGCCGACGTTGCGGCCGAGGAACGGGTGCTGGATGCGCTGGTCGGCCCGACCGCCGGCGCCGACACTCGCTCCAAGTTCCGCAAGATGCTGCGCGAGGGCCAGCTCGACGACAAGGAGATCGAGGTCCAGGTCGCCGACAATTCGGGCCAGACCTTCGAGATCCCGGGCATGCCCGGGGCCCAGATGGGCATGATCAACCTGGGCGAGATGCTGGGCAAGATGGGCGCCCCGCGGACCAAGCCGCGCAAGATGACCGTCGCCGAAAGCCACAAAGTGCTGATCGCCGAGGAAAGCGACAAGCTGCTGGACGGTGAAGCGGTGACCCGCGAGGCGATCCTGGCGGTCGAACAGAACGGCATCGTGTTCCTGGACGAGATCGACAAGATCTGCGCCCGCTCGGAGCGGGGCGGCGCCGACGTCAGCCGCGAAGGCGTGCAGCGCGACCTGCTGCCGCTGATCGAGGGCACGACGGTCGCGACCAAGCACGGCCCGGTCAAGACCGACCATATCCTGTTCATCGCGTCGGGCGCCTTTCAAGTCGCAAAGCCGTCGGACCTGCTGCCGGAGCTGCAGGGCCGCCTGCCGATCCGGGTCGAGCTGAAGCCGCTCAGCCAGGACGATTTCCGCCGCATCCTGACCGAGACCGAGGCGAGCCTGATCAAGCAATATGTCGCTCTGCTGGCGACCGAGGGCGTCACGCTCGGCTTCGAGCCGGACTCGATCGACGAGCTGGCCCGGCTCGCGGTCGAGATCAACACCACGATCGAAAACATCGGCGCGCGCCGGCTGCATACGGTGCTGGAGCGGCTGTTGGAGGAGATCAGCTTCGAGGCGACCGACATGCCGCCGGACAGCGTGGTGACGATCGACCGCGCCTATGTGCGGACCCATGTGGCGGAACTGGCCAAGAACGCCGACTTGTCGAAGTTCATCCTGTAGGGCTTCAAACCTCAAGATCGTGGTGGCCGGGCTCGACCCGGCCACCACGATCTTGAGGAATTTCCCCCGCCAGGATCGACCATTGCGCCGAATTCCACCAGCGGCCGCAGGCGAACAGGTGGTCGCGCAGCACGCCTTCCCGGGTCATCCCGAGCCTGGCCATGACCCGTTCGGACGCGTCATTGCCGATCTCGCAGCGGGCGATCAGTCGGTGCAGCCGCAGATCGACGAAGCCAAAGCGGATGAGCGCCCGGCCGATCTCGGTCGCAATGCCGCGTCCCTGGTCCGGGCCGGCGACGGCCCAGCCGATTTCGCCCTGGCCGTTCGCTGCATCGAGGATCTTGAAGATCCCCTCGCCGATCAACCGGCCGGACGATCGTTCGATCGCGGCCAGGAAGAATCGATCGCGCGGCGGCATGGCCTGGCGCAGCAACACGCGATCGACCAGCGCCTGGACCTCGGCCCGGTCCATCGGGTCGAGCGGCAAATGGCGGACATAGGCCGGATCGGCCATGTAGTCATGGAAGCCATCGACGTCTTCGGCGACGACGTCGCGCAGGGTCAATCGGTCGGTCTCGATCCGGATCGGGGTTATTTCTTCATCCCCGGCACCCATTTGCGCACCTTGGGCGCGGCCGTGATCTGCTGATTGGGGCCGTTCTTCGCGAAGGCGGAGATGAATTCCTCGAAACGCCGGCGGATCTCCGCCCGCTGTTCCTTGGTCATCTGGTTGATCGTCAAGTTGGACAGGTCCGCCTGGCGCAGGTCATCGCCCATGACGTCGTGCCTCCTCAAGAGCTTTCGTTCGGGCAAAACGATACGGCGCAGCCATTAACAATCGGTTAGCCATGCTCACGCGCGCCGGCGGCGCGGGGCCGTCGCCTTGACGGTATCCAGCAGCCGCGCGAGCGTCGGGTCATCCAGGTCGCCGATCCGATCGGCCAGCAGGTTGGCAAATTCGGTCGCGAGCGGGCTCATGCCGCCGGTATCGAGCGTCACCTTGGGGCGCGAGCGCTTCGCCAGCGCCTGCAGCTCGTCCGCATCGTCCCAGATGATGCCGAAATAGCCGCAGATCTGCCGCACCAGGCCGGGGGTCGGGCGGGCGCGCTTGCCATGTTCCAGCGCCGAGAGATAGGCCGCGGACAGTCCCAGGTCGGCCGCCATCCGCGTCAGGGTCAGATGGCGCTCTTCGCGCAGGGCGCGCAGACGGGCGCCGAACGGCGTCATTCGCGGTGCCGCCGGATCAGCACATAGAGCGCACCCGACCCGCCATCGCGTGGCTGGGCCGCGGTGAAGGCCAGCACCCGCGCCCGGTTCGGCGCCTCGTTCAACCAGCGCGGCGTCTGCGTTTTCAGGATCCCGGGTTCGGGATCCCACAGGCCGGCCTCGCGGGCGCGAGGCTTCAATCCCTTGCCGGTGATGATCAGCACGGCGCGCAGGCCGCGGTCATGGGCGTGGGTGATGAAGCGGTCGAGCGCGTGCCGCGCCTGGTCCTGGGTCATGCCGTGCAGATCGAGCCGCCCCTCGATCGGCAATTGCCCGCGCTTCAGCCGTTCCGACGTGCGCCGATCCAGGCCCGGCGTGCGGGCATAGGTCAGGGTGGGCAGTTCCAGCGGCGTCGGCAGCGGCCGCCGGCGCGGGACGGGCTCGTGTTTCGGCGCGGGCGCCGGCTTTTCCGCGACGGGCTCGACCGCGACCGGCTTCGGTTCGGGCGGCAGGGCGTGGCCCGGCAAGGGCTCGACGTCGCGCATGGCATGGCGCCATAGCGCACGATCCACGCCGTTCATGGCGCGGGGGCGTCGGGCAGCCACCGGGGCGCCTCAGGCCGTCTTGGCGTCCGGTCCTTCGACCAGGACGATGTGGAGGCGGCGGGGACCGTGGGCGCCGAGCTGGATGCGTTGCTCGATATCGCCGGTGCGCGACGGGCCGGTGATGAAATTGACCGTGCGCGGCATGGCGTTGCCGACCTGCTCGCCCCGCAGCCTGGCCCAGGCGGTCTCGTAGGGACCCACGACCTGGTCGGCGCGCAGCACGACGACATGGGTGTCCGGCATCAGGTTAAGCGTGGTCGGCCGGTCGGCACCCGAGGTCAGCATCAAGGTGCCGGTCTCGGCGATGGCGGCGAACGCGCCGGTCACGCTCACCTGGTCCAGATCCTCGGCACGGCCACGCCGGATGCGCAGCAGAGGCCGCTCGACCCAGGGATAGGCATCGAGCGCCGGGTCGGGCGCCATGGTGATCTCGGCCGGCAGGTTGTGGTTCGCCAGATAGTCGGCGACCGCGCCCGGCACGGCGGCCGCGTCGGAAACGCGGGTCACCGTCGTCTGCACTTCCTCGGCCATCTGCACGAACAGGTCCCGCAGGCCCGCGGCATCGAGCGCGGTCGTCCGCGCGGGGATCAGGCCCGGCGCGTGGTGTGCCAGCCGGTTGGCCGGCACCGTCGCCGCCGACTCGCCCAGAGGGCCGCGCTTCAGCGACTTGCGGATGCCGTCGAGGATCTGGCTGCGCGCATCCATCATGCGGCCTCCCGCTGGCGGGCTTTCCATTGTTCCATGAAGCTCTTGCCTTCCGGAGCCGGCAGGTCGCGCCCGCCGGTCCAGCCGCCGGCCAACGGCAGGCTGGTGAAGCGCCCGCTATCGCGCCCCAGCCAGCCCAGCAGCCTGGCCGCAAGATTGGCGCCGAACCGATAGAGCGCCGGCCGCCGGGCGAAGAACGCCCACAGCTTCAGGCCGGCACGGAACGGCGCTGGCGACAGGTTCTGCTCGAACTCGCGTTCGCGCCAATGGCGCATCATCTTGGGCAGCGGAATGCGCATCGGGCAGACGCTCTCGCATTTGCCGCAGAAGGTCGAGGCGTTGGGCAGGTTGCCCGCCTCCTCGACGCCGATCAGGCTGGGCGTCAGGACCGAGCCCATCGGACCCGGATAGACCCAGCCGTAGGCATGGCCGCCGACCGACTGGTAGACCGGGCAATGGTTGAGGCAAGCCGAGCAGCGGATGCAGCGCAGCATGTCCTGGAACTCGGTGCCCAGCATGGCGCTGCGGCCATTGTCGAGCAGGACGACGTGGAACTCGCCCGGCCCGTCCAGGTCGTCCGGCCGGCGCGGCCCGGTCGAGAAGGTCGTATAGGTCGAGAACTCCTGCCCCGTAGCCGAGCGGGCCAGCAGGCGCAGGATGCTGGTCGCGTCTTCCAGCGTCGGCACGACCTTTTCCAGGCTGGCCAGCACCACATGGATCTTAGGCAGGGTCTGGGTCAGATCGCCGTTGCCCTCGTTCGTCACGATGACGGTCGAGCCGGTCTCGGCGATGAGGAAATTGGCGCCCGTGATGCCGACGTCGGCCTCGAGGAAGCGCTGGCGCAGCACCGAACGGGCTTCGTCGGTCAACTCGCGCGGCTCGCTCAGCGACCGGCCTTCCGGCAGGTCGGTATGGGTCGCGCGGAACGCCGCCTCGACCTGTTCCTTCACCAGATGGATGGCAGGCGCGATGATGTGGCTGGGCGCTTCGTGGCGCAGCTGGATGATGTATTCGCCGAGATCGGTCTCGACCGGGACCAGGCCCTGGGATTCGAGGAAATCGTTGAGCGCGATCTCTTCGGAGATCATCGACTTGCCCTTGGTCACCGTCTTGGCATCGACCGAGCGGCAGATGCCGAGGATGATCTGGCGGGCCTCTTCCGGCGTGCGTGCCCAATGCACCTTGCCGCCGGCGCCCGTCACGTTGCGCTCGAACGTCTCCAGATAGAAATCCAGGTTTTCCAGGACGTGGTTCTTGATGTCCCGGCCCTGGTCGCGCAGCGCCTCGAACTCGGGCAGCCGGTCGATCGCGGCCAGGCGCTTGGCCGGGAAGCCGCTCTTCATGTTGCCGAGCGCGCGCTGGAGCGTCTCGTCGTCGAGCGCCTCGCGGACGTTCGCCTTGAAGGCATGGCTGGTTGGCTGCATCGGGCTTCTCCTACCGCGGGCCGCAGATGGGTGCGGCCTCGTCGGTCAGGCCGGCCAGCACCTCGGCGACATGGCGCACGGCAACTTGTCGCCCATCGCGGCTCAGCTTGCCGGCCATGTTCATCAGGCAGCCCATGTCGCCGGCGAGCAGCGTGTCGGCGCCGGTCGCGACGATGTCGGCCGCCTTGTCCCCGACCATGCGGTTCGAAATGTCGGGATATTTGATGCAAAAGGTGCCGCCGAAACCACAGCAGACCTCGGCGCCCGGCAGCTCTTTAAGGCTGAGGCCCTCGACCGATCTTAACAGAGTGCGCGGCTGCTGCTTCACGCCCAGTTCGCGCAGGCCGGAACAGGAATCATGGTAGGTCGCCACGCCGCTGTAGGCAGCCGAAACGCCGGTCACGCCCAGCACGTCGACCAGGAAGGAAATGAGTTCGTGGGTGCGGTTGCCCAGGTGCTGGGCGCGCAGGAACATCTCCGGCTCGTCCTCGAACAGGCGGGCATAATGCTCGTGGATCATGCCGGCACAGGAGCCGGACGGCGCCACGACATAATCATAGCCTTCGAAGGCCTCGATCACGGCGCGGGCGATGTCCTTGGTGTCGGCCTTGTCGCCGGAATTATAGGCCGGCTGGCCGCAACAGGTCTGCGTCGGCGGCACCTCGACCAGGCAACCGGCATCTTCGAGCAGCTTGACGGCGGCGAAGCCGACGGTAGGTCGAAACAGATCGACCAGGCAGGTGACGAACAACGCGACCCGTGGCTTCGACGGCGCCATCTGGACAAACCCCGGCGGTTAAAACCGGCCTGTACCCTGTGTCAGCACCGAGACAATTGCAATTGCGGATATGCTCCGACTTATGTCCTGGGACCCTGCCGTGCGGCGGCGCCGGTCGGCAGCAGCAGCCAGGACGAGCCCTTGCCCTTCATCAGGCCGGCATGGTTCGCGGCATCGGGCCCATAGCCGAAGAACAGGTCGGCGCGGACCGGCCCGCGGATGGCGCCGCCCACGTCCTGCGCCACGAACAGGCGCTGCAGGCGGCCCGACGGATCGACCGGATCGCTGGTATCGATCCACAGCGGCAGGCCCAGGGGCACGAAGCCGCGATCGACCGCGGCGCTGCGGCCCGGCGTCAGCGCCACGCCCTGGGCGCCCATCGGTCCGTCGCCCTTCAGTTCGCGGAAAAAGATGTAGGACGGGTTCTTGTCCATCAGCGCCACGCCGTCCGGCCCGTGATCGGCGATCCAGCGTCGCAGGAACGGCATGGTGATCTGGTCGGCCGGCACACCCTGGCCGGCCAGCACGCGCCCGATCGTCACGTAGGGCTGGCCGTTCTCGCCGTCGTAGCCGACGCGCAGCGCCGTGCCGTCGGGCAGGATGACCCGGCCGGAGCCCTGGACCGCGAGGAAGAACGCGTCGACCGCATCGTCGACCCAGGCGAGTTCCAGCCCGCGACCGGCCAGCGCGCCCGCCTCGATTTCGGCCCGGGTCGCATAGGGCACCAGCTTGCCGTTCGCCACCTTGCCGGCGATGCGCTCGCCCTTGAGCGAGGGGCGGAACTGGCCGAGGTCGACCGAGACGAGATCGGTCGGCCGGCGATAGAGCGGTACGGTGAAGCGATCGCCGCGGGTCAGCGAACCGCGCAGCTCGGCCTCGTAATATCCGGTGAACAGCCCCTCGGTCTGATCGTTGTCGGCTGCGCGGAACGGCACGAAATCGCGCTCGAACAACGCCCGGGCGGCTGCATGGTCGCCCGGTGCCACCTGGGCTGCGTCGGCACAGGGCGCGCGCCAGTCGCCGACCTGGCCCGCGATGCCGACGGCCTGATCGTCCGGTCCTTTGAGCAGGACAGCACAGGATTTCAACAGGGCGGGCAGGGCGGCCGAGGGATCGTCGCGGCTCCAGCCCGGCAGGTCGCCGAACGCGGCGCGTGTCAGCACCAGCTTGTCGGCCGGAGGTTTCGAGGCGGTACAGGCCGCCAGGGCGCCGGCGACCAGCCCTGCGGCCAGAAAACGCCGCCAGGTCACTCGTGCGGGCCGGTCGAAACCAGAATCCAGTTCGGGTCGGATGCCCGGACATTGCGCGAGAAGGTCCAGAAATCGGTGTGCTCGACCGCGCGATCCGCGTCGCCGTCGACGATCTTGCCGTCGGCGGTGCGCGTGGCCGAGATCTGGCTCGACACGAACTTGATCGTGACCGACGCGGTCCGGCCCTCTAGCTTGGCTTCGACCGGCTCCGGATCGCGCATGGTGACGACCCGGGTCTCGACGGTTTCCTTGGTGGCCAGGCGATGGCGGATCGCCTCGGCGAAGACGTCGTAGACCTCGTCGCTCAGCAATGGCCGCAACGTCGCGGTGTCGCCGTCGGCGTAGGATTTGACGATCAGGTCGAACGCATGGCGGGCGCCGTCGATGAAGCCGTCGATACGGAAATGCGGATCGGCGGCCGTGATCTGGGCCAGACCCGCTTCGAGTGGGTTCGACGGACGGGCCGGTGCGACCGGGCGCGACCGGTCGGGCAGGGCCACGACATTGTCGGTCGCAGCGGTGCGCGGGGCCACGCTGCCGCCGATCGGGCGGGGCGGCTCGGCCGGCGTGCGCTCGTTGCCGGTCCGGCGACCCAGCACGCTCCACAGGCGGAATACGAGAAAGGCCGCGACCATGGCGAATAAAATGATATCGATGACCTGATCGCCCATGGAAGCATCCCGGAAGACGGATTATGGGGCTGCTTTGCCCCGGTATCGAACCGGGGAAGGACCCGCCCTAAGGGACAGATAGGCGGAAGCTCGCGAAAGGACAAGCATCGGCATGGGTTTTCTCCCTTTCCTGCTGGCATTGCCGCTGATCGAAATCGCCGGTTTCGTGCTTCTGGGCCCTTACCTGGGTGTGGGCGGCACCCTGGCGGAGATCATTTTGACCGGCATGATCGGCATGGCCGTGGTCCGTCGGCAAGGCTTCGAGACGCTGGTCCGCCTGCGCGCGGCCGCCCAGGCGGGCGAGACGCCGCTGCCGGTCGCGGTCGACGGGGGCGCCCAGGTGCTGGCCGGCGTGCTGCTGACCGTGCCGGGCTTCTTCACCGACGCGATCGGCCTGCTGCTGCTGGTTCCTCCGCTGCGCCAGATCGCCGTCACCGGGGCGCTGCGCTGGCTCGCGCGGAGCGCCCGGGTGCCTGCGACCCAGCCCGGCGCGGGACGCACCGTGATCGAGACCGACTATGAAATCGTCGAGCGCGAGGTCCCGCCCGATCGGCGGATCGATCGCGAATAGCACCTCTGCCGCAGCGGCGACACGGGTTGAGCGGTTGAGCCGCAGGCCGGTTCCGTGCTAGCCCACCGGCTCCATTCTTTCCCGGAGCCCGAGTTCCATGTCCGATACCGCCGCCAACGGCCAGACCGGCGAGGCCCAGCAGACGGCCTCGCTCGTGATCAATGCGCAATATCTGCGCGACCTGTCTTTCGAGAACCCCCGCGCGCCCGAGAGCCTGTTGCAGCAGTCAGGCCCGCCGGAAGTGGGCATCGACGTCGACGTCAAGGCGCGCCAGATCGGCGAGGATTCGTTCGAAGTCGTCCTGGTGCTGAAGGTCGAGGCGCGCGTTTCAGGCGAAGTGGCCTTCCTGGTCGAGCTGGAATATGGCGGCGTCGTTACCATCAAGGGCGTGGCACAGGACGTCATGGCGGCGCTGGTGCTGATCGAGACGCCGCGCCTGCTGTTCCCGTTCGCCCGGGCGATCGTGGCCGATGCCACGCGGGAAGGCGGCTTCCCGCCGCTGCTGATCAACCCGATCGACTTCACCGAGCTGCAGCGCCGCAAGGCCGCCGAGGCCGAGGCGGCCCAAGCGGCGGAGACCGTCGGCAACGCCTGACGCCGGCCTTTCGGTTTGGAACGACGGCGCCGACCTTCTGGGGCCGGCGCCGTTTTCATGTCAGGGTCAATGCAGCCAGACCGGCTCCTTGAGCGTCGCAACCATGGCTTGGTGGGCCGCCAGCTCCTCGGCCGTCGCATGGTGCGGCCGGGCGACGCGCGGCTCGCGGCGCGCGATCACGGCGGCGGCATTGGCCGCACTGTTGTCGACCGCCAGGACCAGACCGGGCTGCAGCCCGCCCATCAGTTCCAGATAAACCCGGGCCAGCAGCTTGGTGTCGATCAGCGCCCCATGTTTCGAGCGCTCGCTGAGGTCGATGCCGAACCGCCGGCACAGCGCGTCGAGGCTGGCGGGCGAACCCGGGAATTTCGTGCGCGCCAGCCGCAGCGTATCCTGGACTGCGCAGGTCAGCTTCGGCCGGCCCGCCAGCACCAGCTCCGCATTCAGGAACCGCACGTCGAAATCGGCGTTGTGGGCGACCAGGCGGGAATCCTGCATGAATTCCAGGAAGATCTCGACCTGGTCCGGGAACTTGGGCTTGCCGGTCAGGAACTCGCGGGTCAGGCCGTGGACCGCCTCGGCCTCGGCCGGCATGTCCCGTTCCGGGTCGAAATACAGATGCAGTTCGCGCCCGGTCGGCATCAGGTTGATCAGTTCGACGCAGGCCAGCTCGACCATGCGATGACCTTCCGACGGTTCGAACCCGGTGGTTTCCGTATCGAGCACGATTTCGCGCATGGATGTCCTCAAGCCTGATGATGCGCCATGCTGATCGATGGCCCGCGGTGCCGCAAGTCGATCGAACGCAGGGCTGTGCGCAGGCGATCGAGACTGAAGCGCCGTCCCATCCCGGTCTGAATGACGAAGGAGCTGCGTCGGCGCTTTTCCCGATCCGGCATCTGCTTCCCCAGGATCGCGCGGAATTTCGCCTTGCTCATGCCGGGCCGGGCGAGCACGCGCTGCCGCTGCAGGAAGGCCGGGGCGGAGACGACCAGGACCGCGTCGCACTCCCGCTCGCCACCCGTCTCGTAGAGCAGCGGCACATCGAGCACGACCATCGGCCGGCGATGGCGCGCCTGGGCCGCGAGGAATCGTCGTTTCGCCGCCCGGACACGCGGATGCAGGATCGCTTCGAGCCGCTTCAGCGCCGCGGCATCGCCGAACACCCGTGTGCCCAGCCGCTGGCGATTGATGCCGCCGGCCGGATCCGCCACGTCGGGGAACGCCGCCAGCACCGGCTGGACCGCCGCACCGCCCGGCGCCAGTAGCCGATGGACCGCGGCATCGGCATCATGGACCGGCAGGCCCAGGCGGCGCAGGGCTGCAGCGGCCGTCGATTTCCCCATGCCGATCGAGCCCGTGAGCCCGATCACGATCACGGGGGCATGCTCCCGAGCACGGCCTGGCGCAACGCCTCGTCGACCACCGGCTCGATGCCGAACCAGGCGGCGAAGCCGGCGCGCGCCTGGTGCAGCAGCATGCCGAGCCCATCGACGGCGATATGGCCGCGCCGCCGGGCGTCGGTCAGCAGTGCGGTCTCGAGTGGGGCATAGACGATGTCGTTGACCACGCCGTCCGGCGGCAGGAGGTCGAGCGGCAGGTCGAGTGCCGGCCAGCCGACCATGCCGAGCTGGGTGGTGTTGACCACGAGGCTGCAGTCGGCCAGCCCTTCGGTCCGCCGCGTCCAGGGCCAGGCGACGAGTGGCCGGCCGAACTCGGCCGCGAGCGCTTCGGCCCGCGCATCGGTGCGGTTCGCGACGCGGATCTCGCCCACCCCCATATCGGCAAGCGTGCCGACGATGGCGCGGCCGGCACCGCCGGCGCCCAGCACCAGCACCGGCCGGTCGGCGGCACGCCAGTCCGGCGCGCAAGCTTCGAGATGACGGAGGAAGCCTTCGCCGTCCGTGTTGCGGCCCTCGAGCGTGCCGTCGGGTCGCACCACGATGGTGTTGACGGCGCCGAGCCGGGCGGCCGACCGATCGACGTGATCGACCAGGCGAAAAGCCGCCTCCTTATGGGGCACGGTGACGTTGCAACCGGCGAAACCCAGGGCGGGGAGAGCGCGCAACGCCTGTTCGAGCCGTTCGGGCTGGACCGCGAGCGGCACGTAGGCGCCGGCGATGTCGTGACGCTTCAGCCAATGGCCGTGCAATGCCGGCGAGCGGGAATGGCCGATCGGCCAGCCCATGACGCCACTCAGGCGAAAACTCATGTCGGCAAGGCGCCATGGCCGCGCAGGAAGCCCAGGAGCGGCAGGAGCGGCAGCCCGAGGATGGTGAAGAAATCGCCCTCGATCCGGTTGAACAGCTGCGCCCCCAGGCCTTCCAGCTGGTAGGCGCCGACGGACGACAGCACGACGGGTCCCTGGCGCTCCAGATAGCCAGCGAGGAACGCGTCGGAAAACGGTCGCATGGTCAGCCGCGCGGTATCGATCGTGTGCCAGATGCGCGAGCCGTTCAGGGCGACCACCGCCGCCGTGACCAGGCGATGGGTCTGGCCCCGCAAGGCCTGAAGATGAGCGCGGGCGTGGTCGAGATCGGCCGGCTTGTCGAACCAGATACCGTTCAGATCGAGCATCTGGTCGGCCCCGATGACGAGGGCGCCCGGATGGCGCTGCGAGACGCGGACCGCCTTCAGTTCGGCCAAAGCTTCGGCACAGGCCTCGACCGGCGCGCGCTCGGCCTGGAACGACGCCTTCATTTCCTGTTCGTCGACCGCGGGCACCTGAACCTCGACGGAAAGCCCGGCCTGCTGCAACAGGCTCAGCCGGATCTTGCTGGCGGAGGCGAGGATGATCGGCGTACTCATGCGTCCTGGCCCTGGCGTTTCGCCACCAGCTTCAGGATCGCCGCCGCGGTTTCCTCGATCGAGCGGCGGGTCACGTCGATGACCGGCCATTTCTGTTCCTGGCACAGGCGGCGGGCGGCCACGACCTCGGACTGGACCGCTTCCAGATCGACGTAATCGATCTCCGGATCGCTCTGCAGGCTATTCAGCCGGTTGCGGCGGAGGGCCACCAGCCGTTCGGGATCGTTGGTCAATCCCACGATCAGCGGCTTGTCGGCCTGGAACAGTTCGGGCGGCAACGGCACGCCCGGCACCAGCGGCACGTTGGCCGCCTTGATGCCGCGGTTCGCCAGATAGATGCACGTCGGCGTCTTGGACGAACGCGACACGCCGACCAGCACGACATCCGCCTGGTTCAGACCCCAGGGCGCCTGGCCATCGTCGTGGGTCATGGCGAAGGTCATGGCGTCGATCCGCGCGAAATATTCGTGGTTGAGCGCATGCTGCTGGCCGGGCAGCGCCCGCGCCCGGCGGCCGAGGAACGAGCCGAACACGCCGATGACCGGATCCAGCACGGGAATTGCCGGCATGCCGAGCGCGCGGCAGCGATCCTGTAGCGGCTGGCGCAGATGCTCGTTCACGAGCGTGTAGAGCACGACGCCCGGATTGGCCTCGATGCCGGCCACGACGCGCTCGACCTGGGACTTGGTGCGGACCATCGACCAGATATGCTCGATCGGGTCGGCATCCTCGAACTGCACCAGGCACGCGCGAGCCAAGGCGTGGACCGTATCGCCGGTCGAGTCCGACACGAGGTGGAGGTGGAAACGATTGACCGTCACAAAAGTTCCTTCGTTTTTGTGGAGAACTTGCAGGTTAGTGGGGATAACTCGCTCGTTTTTCCCAATCGGCGAATTCGATCCCCGTAGCCTTCGCTTCCATGCGTCGAATCATGCCTCGTCTGATAGATCGTGCCGACCGGTCCGCAAGGTGGGGATATCGCTCGCGACCGGCGTTTCATCCCCATGACTCTCAACATCCCCACGGATGGTTGGCGCCAGACCCAGCCTGCGTTCCATTCGCGATCGCGAGGAACTATCCACAGGCAGCGCCGCCTGTCGAGCGGTCTATGGCCCGCCTGTGGATGATTTCATGGCGAGCGGTAATCCCCGTTGCCCACAGGCATCCACCACAACTACCCCCTTATTTCATCAAAACCCTTCACTCTGATGTATGGCAAGGTGGACAAACGCCCCGACCGGAGCCGACAATCGCCCGATCATGCGAACAGAAGAAAAATTGCTGCCGCGCGCGCTCCGGGGCGCCCCCACCGATCGCCATCCCCTCTGGCTCATGCGCCAAGCCGGCCGCTATCTGCCGGAATATCGCGAGTTGCGCGCCAAGGCCGGCGGCTTTCTCGATCTGTGCTTCTCGCCCGAACTCGCGACCGAAGTGACCTTGCAGCCGATCCGGCGGTTCGGTTTCGATGCGGCGATCCTGTTCTCGGACATCCTGGTCGTTCCGTGGGGGTTGCAGCAGAAGGTTGGCTTCCAGGAGGGAGAGGGCCCGAAGCTCGATCCCATCCGGAATGCCGCCGGTCTCGCGGCACTGTCGTTCGACGGTATGACCCAGCGGCTGGCACCGGTCTACGAGACTGTGGGCCGGCTGAAGCAGGACCTTCCTCCCGAAACCACGCTGATCGGGTTCGCCGGCGCGCCCTGGACCGTGGCCACCTACATGATCGAGGGCGGCAGCAGCCGGACTTTCGAGGCGAGCCGACGGTTCGCCAGCGAGGACAAGGCGGGCTTCGAGACGCTGATCGATCTGCTGACGGAGGCGACCATCGCCCATCTGGACGCCCAGGTCCGCGCCGGCGCCGAAGTCGTGCAGCTGTTCGACAGCTGGGCCAGCGCGCTCGAGGGCGAGGCGTTCGAGCGCTGGGTCACGGCACCGGCGAAACGGATCGTCGAGGCGCTGAAGGAAAAGCATCCCAAGCTGCCGATCATCGGCTTCCCGCGCGGTTCCGGCGCCCATTACCTGGGTTATGCCAAGGTGACCGGCGTCGATGCCGTGTCGATCGACCAGGACATGCCCCTGGGCTTCGCCCGCGACGTGCTGCAGCCCGCTGTCGCCGTCCAGGGCAACCTCGACCCGCTGGTGCTGGTCGCGGGCGGCCAGGCGCTCGAAACCCGGGTGCGCGCCATCACCGATGCGCTGGGCCGCGGCCGGTTCGTGTTCAACCTGGGCCACGGCATCGTTCCGCAGACGCCGCTCGACCACGTGGCAAAGCTGGTCGAGCTGGTGCGATCGATCAAGCCCGGTCGGACCTGACCCGCTTCGTGCCGCAAGGGACTGGATCGGTGGCGCGATCGCCCCATCTGTTGGGGCGATCATGAAAACCGCCATCATCCTGTTCAACCTCGGCGGACCGGACGGACCCGGTGCGGTCAAGCCGTTCCTGTTCAACCTGTTCAGCGACCCCGCCATCATCGGCCTGCCCCAGCCGTTGCGTTGGTTGGTGGCCAAGCTGATCGCCGGTCGCCGCGCGCCCGTCGCGCGCACCATCTACGATCATATGGGCGGCCGGTCGCCGATCCTGCCCAATACCGAGGACCAGGCCCGCGCGCTCGAGGCAGCGCTCGGCCCCGAATTCAAATGCTTCATCGCCATGCGCTACTGGCGCCCGCGCGCACGGGACCAGGTTGCCGCCGTCAAGGCGTGGCAGCCGGATCGGATCCTGCTGCTGCCGCTCTATCCGCAATTCTCGACGACCACGACCGGCTCGTCGGTACGCGAATGGCAACGCGAAGCCCGGCGCGCCGGACTGGATGCACCGACGACGACGCTATGCTGCTATCCGGCGAACGAGGGTTTCGTCGAAGCGGTGGTCGACGGGGTCAGGGCCGGTCTGGCCCGGATGGACCGGGCGCGGCCGCGTGTGCTGTTCTCGGCGCATGGCCTGCCGAAGAAGATCGTCTCGGCGGGCGATCCCTATCAGGGGCAGGTGGAGCAAAGCGTCGCGGCCGTGCTGGCGAGGCTCGCCCTGCCGGACCTGGACTGGGTGATCTGCTATCAAAGCCGCGTCGGGCCGCTCGAATGGATCGGGCCCTCGACCGAGGCGGAGGTCATTCGGGCCGGGGCGGACGGCGTGCCGCTGCTGGTGGTGCCGATCGCCTTCGTGTCGGATCATTCGGAAACTTTGGTCGAGCTCGACATCGAATATCGCGAGCTGGCCCGTCAGAAGGGCGTTCCCGACTATGTCCGGGCGCCGACCGTCGGGGCGACGCCGAGCTTCATCGCCGGCCTGGTCGATGAGGTGCGTCGGGCGATGGCATCCGGCCGGCCGATCGTCTCGGGCGAGGGGCCGCGCCTCTGCCCTGGCGACCGGGTCGGCTGCCCGTGTGGCGAAACGAGGTAGGGCATGGATTTTCTAACGGGCGCATATCCCTGGATCAAGGCCCTGCACATCATCAGCGTGATCGCCTGGATGGCCTCGATGCTGTATCTGCCGCGTCTGTTCGTCTATCACGCCGCTGCCGAAATCGGGTCGGTGCAGTCCGAGACGTTCAAGGTGATGGAGCGCCGCCTGGCGCGCGGCATCATGTTGCCGGCGATGATCCTGACCCTGGTGTTCGGGGGCATGCTGCTGTCGACGCCGGGCATCGTCGATTGGCACCAGGGCTGGATCCACGGTAAGCTGTGCCTGGTTTTCCTGATGCTGGTCCTGCAGCATTTCTTCGGCGGCTGGCGGCGCGCATTTGCCGAGGATCGAAATCGGCACACCCAGCGTTTCTTTCGCATGGTGAACGAGGTGCCGACCATTCTGATGATCGGGATCGTGATCCTGGTGGTCGTGAAGCCGTTTTGAGCGGCGATATGCCCATCGAACGGGCAGAGGTCTCGATAACGCATTTGACTTGGACCGTCGGCTCGCCTAAATAAGCAAAGCAGCCGGGTCTCCGGCGTCTTCTTTCCCGAAATTATCTCGCGTGTCCGGTTGCATCCCGGCGGGTCCGCCCTGCCCCCTTGCACGGTTCATGTCATCTCGGGCTTTCCCATTCCTTCTTCCGTACTGCGACCACATCGATGAATCTCCAGGAACTCAAGCGCAAGACTCCGGCCGAGCTCCTCGCCTTTGCCGAGGAACTGCAGATCGAGAACGCCTCATCCCTGCGCAAGCAGGACATGATGTTCGCGATCTTGAAGCAACTCGCCGAGAATGACGTCGCGATCTTCGGTGATGGCGTGCTCGAGATCCTGCAAGACGGTTTCGGCTTCCTGCGCTCGCCCGAAGCGAACTACCTGCCCGGTCCGGACGATATCTATGTCAGCCCGAGCCAAGTCCGACGGTTCGGCCTGCGCACCGGCGACACGGTCGAGGGCCAGATCCGGGCGCCCAAGGATGGTGAGCGGTATTTCGCGCTGCTGAAGCTCAACTCGATCAATTTCGACGAGCCGGATCGGGTCCGCCACCGCATCAATTTCGACAATCTGACGCCGCTCTATCCGGACGAGAAGCTGCGCCTGGAAAACCAGGATCCGACGCGCAAGGACATGACGACGCGGGTGATCGACCTGATCGCCCCGCTCGGCAAGGGCCAGCGCGCGATCATCGTGGCGCCGCCACGTACCGGCAAGACCGTGATGTTGCAGAACATCGCCCACGCGATCTCGCACAATCATCCGGAAGTCTATCTGATCGTCCTGCTGATCGACGAGCGGCCGGAGGAAGTGACCGACATGGCCCGCTCGGTGAAGGGCGAAGTGGTCAGCTCCACGTTCGACGAGCCGGCCTCGCGCCACGTCTCGGTCGCCGAAATGGTTATCGAAAAGGCGAAGCGCCTGGTCGAGCACAAGCGCGACGTGGTGATCCTGCTGGACTCGATCACCCGCCTGGCGCGTGCTTACAATACCGTGGTGCCGTCGTCCGGCAAGGTGCTGACCGGCGGTGTCGATGCGAACGCGCTGCAGCGCCCGAAGCGCTTCTTCGGTGCGGCCCGCAACATCGAAGAGGGCGGTTCGCTCACCATCATCTCGACCGCGCTGATCGATACCGGCTCGCGTATGGACGAAGTGATCTTCGAAGAGTTCAAGGGTACCGGCAACTCGGAAATCGTGCTCGACCGCAAGGTCGCCGACAAGCGCACTTTCCCGTCGCTCGACATCACCAAGTCGGGCACGCGCAAGGAAGAGCTGCTGGTCGAAAAGGGCACCCTATCCAAGATGTGGGTGCTGCGTCGCGTGCTGATGCCGATGGGCGTGGTCGATGGCATGGAATTCCTGCTCGAAAAGCTCAAGCAATCGAAGAGCAATGCCGATTTCTTCGACGCGATGAATACTTGATATAAAAGAGTTTGGCCAAGGAAAACGGCGGCACATTCGATTGTGCCGCCGTTTTTACTTAGTCAGTGTTACGAGGCATCAGACCGTCAGGACGGTCGACCCGGTGGTCTTGCGCGCCTCCAGATCACGATGGGCCTGCGTCGCGTCTTTCAACGCGTAGGTCTGGTTGACCGAGATCTTGACCTTGCCGCTGGCGACCACGGCGAACAGGTCTTCCGCCGTCGTCTTCAGGTCGGCGGCGCTGGCGATGAAGGTCTGCAGGGTCGGGCGGGTGATGTAGAGCGAGCCCTTCTGGGCGAGCAGGCCCAGGTCGACCGGCGGCACCGGGCCAGACGCCTGACCGAACAAGGCCAGCAGACCGCGCGGCCGCAGGCAATCGAGCGATTGGGCGAACGTGTCCTTGCCGATCGAATCATAGACGACCGGCAGCTTCCTGCCCTCGGTGATTTCGACCACGCGCTTTTGAAAATCCTCGCGGGTGTAGATGATCGGATGATGGCAGCCGTTCGCCTTGGCCAATTCGGCCTTTTCGTCGCTCGAGACCGTGCCGATCACCGTGGCGCCGAGCGCGTTGGCCCATTGGCACAGGATCAGCCCGACGCCGCCGGCCGCAGCATGGATCAGGATCGTGTCGCCGGCCTTGACCGGATAGACCTCGCGGATCAGATAACGGACCGTCATGCCCTGCAGCATCATGGCCGCAGCCTGGTGATCGGAAATGCCGGCCGGAATCTTGACGACGCGGTCGGCAGCGATCAGCCGTTCCTCGGCATAGCCACCGAGCGGGCCGGCATAGGCCACCCGGTCACCCGTCTGCAGGCTGGTGACGCCCGGGCCGATCGCCTCGACCACGCCCGCACCCTCCATGCCCGGGATCAGGGGTAGGGGTTGCGGGTAGAGGCCGGTGCGGTGGTAGACGTCGATATAGTTGAGACCGATGGCAGTATGGCGCAGCCGGATCTGGCCGGCACCAGGCGAACCGACCTCGATCTCGTCCCACTGCAGGACTTCCGGACCGCCGGGCTTGTGGATGCGGATGGCGTGGGTCATGGCTGTATATCCTGCTGTCAGGAGAGATGGCGTTTGAAGAACTCGTGGGTGAGCCCGTTGGCAATGAGCGCCTCGTCCGCATCGTAATGCGCCCCGCCAACACGTGCGAACGCGTGGTTGTTCGACGGAAAATCGTGGATCGTGATGTGCGGGTGCGCGTCGAGCGCCGCATGGACCTTGGCTTGTGCCGCCGGCGGCGTGAACTCGTCCCGGCCGGCGATGTGCAACATCAAGGGCTTACGGATCTGGCTCGCTTCGCTCAGCATATCCTGCAGACCGACGCCGTAGTAGCCGACGGCACAGTCAACGTCGGTCCGGGCCGCCATCAGGTAGGCGAGCTTGCCGCCCAGGCAATAGCCGACGGCACCGACCTTGCCGGTCACCGCCGAATGGGCGCGCAAGGCCGCGAGTGTGGCGCGGAGATCGCGCACGCCATGTTCCACGTGAAACGTTTTGAACAGATCGAACGCCCGGGCCCATTCGGCTTCGGTCTTGTCGCTGATGTCGATGCCGGGCTCGATCCGCCAGAACAGGTCGGGGCAGGCGACGACGTAGCCCTGGGTGGCGAGCCCGTCGGCCAGATCGCGCATGACCTCGTTGATGCCGAAGATTTCCTGGATCAGGACGATGCCGGGGCCATGCCCGCCGGGCGGTAGAGCCAAGTAGGCGTTCATCAGGCCGTCGCCGGTATCGATCGTAATGGTGCTCATCGAAAGCCTCTGTGACAGGTGCGGGAGTCAGATCCGGGCGAGCGCCTGGCGAAGGGCGCCGGCGTCGACCAGGGGTAGGGAACAGGTGGTACCGATACAAACGTAAGCCGTTGCGACATTCCCGAGGGCAGTTTTGCCTCTGGCCGGATGGCCGGAAGGCAACCCGTCCGCCGCACCGACGATCTGGGTGACCCGGTTCGGCAGGCTTACCGTGTTGAGCGCGTCCAGCAAGGCCCTGGTATCCGCACCATCACGCGATCCCAAGATTGTGATCTGGATGGGGCGGAGCGCGAAATCAATACCGTTCAGATAGGTGCCGAGGGGGTAGAAATTCCGCTCTATCTCGCCGGCGAACGCGCCGATCTGCGTTTCGAGCGCGGCGCGATCGCCGGCGCGGCCGGTGAGGGCCCATAACCGGGCGAAGACATGGACCAGCGATCCATTGCCGGCCGGCACCGCATTGTCACCGACGCTCTTGGTGCGGGTAATCAGCGCTTCCGTGTCGTCCGCCGTGAAGAAGTAGCCGCCGGCGGGGTCGCGGAAATGCCGCTCAAGCACAGCTATCCAACGATCGACCTGGTCGAGGAATGCGGTCTCGCCGGTTGCCTCGTGGAGGGCCAGGCCGGCCCGGGCCATGTCGGCATAGTCGTCGAGCGTGCCTGGATGATATCGACCGCCCCGCCAGGAATGATGAAGCCGATCACCGTCAGCCGTCATGCGCCCGGTGACGAATTTCCAGGCTTCGAGGGCGGCGGCGAGCCAATCCGGCCGTCCGAAGGCCTGGCTGGCTTCGGCCAGGGCCGCGATCATCATGCCGTTCCAATCGGCCAGAACCTTGTCGTCCAAGCCCGGCCGTACGCGCTGCTCGCGGACGTCGAACAGGGCGGCCCGGCAACGGGCGAGGGTGGCCTCGATTTCCGGATGGGCAAGCTCAGGCCGACCGCGCCGGTTGAGGATGGTCTTGCCTTCCCAATTCCCGGCGGCAGTCACGTCGTAGTGCGCCTTGAACAGGGCCGCGTCGGCGCCGAGCACCTGGTCAACCTCGGCTTCGGACCAGACCGTGAACTTGCCTTCTTCATGCTCCGCGTCGGCATCGATGGTCGAAGAAAAGCCGCCATCCGGCGCACGCATCTCGCGCAGGACCCAGCCGATCGTCTCGTCGATGCGGGCGGCATAGAGCGGCGACCGGGTTTCCTGCCACACCAGCACCAGCAGGCTGACCAGCTGAGCATTGTCGTACAGCATTTTTTCGAAATGCGGCGCCAGCCATTGCTCGTCGGTCGAATAGCGGGCGAAGCCACCGCCGATATGATCGTAGATGCCGCCCTGGCACATGGCATCGAGCGTCAGCAGTACCCGGTCGCGGCAGAGGTCCAGCCCGGACCGCTTCCAGCCGCGCCACAGCAGTTCGAGGTTGGAGGGGTTAGGGAATTTGGGGGCCTGGCCGAAGCCGCCGTGGATCGGATCGACGCTCTTGGCCAGTCGCTCGGCGATCTGGTCCAGCAGCTCCGGCGCGATCTCGCCCTCGGCGGCCTTGGCTTGGGATTGCTGGGCGAGGCCCTTGGCCAGCGCCGCCACATTGCCGGCGATCTTGTCCGGCTCCCTCTGGTAATGCGCCGCGACGCCGCGCAACACCTCGGGAAAACCGGGGCGCCCCCACCGCTGGGTCGGGGGAAAATAGGTCCCGCCCCAGAACGGCTCACCCTTGGGCGTCAGGAACATGGTCAGGGGCCAGCCGCCCTGCTCACCCATCAAGGCCAGGGCCTGCTGATAGATCGCGTCGATGTCCGGCCGTTCCTCCCGATCGACCTTGACCGGTATATAGAGCTCGTTCATCAGCGCCGCGATGCCGGGATTCCCGAAGCTCTCCGACGCCATGACATGGCACCAGTGGCAGGCCGCGTAGCCCACCGACAGCAGGATGGGTTTGCCGGACGACTGGGATTCGGCGAGGGCCGCGGCACCCCAGGCCCGCCAATGCACCGGGTTGTCCTTGTGCTGCAGCAGGTAGGGGCTGGTCTCGGCGGCAAGCTGGTTGGACGCCATGGCACCTCGAAGGGGCGGAAATGCCGCCATTGTTCCAAGCGCGTCATCCTATTAGGTTTTCCCGTATCAGGCCAAGACCGGCTTGCGCGTTCAGGAGCGACGATGGATACGGCCGAGCGACCCTATTTCGAAACCCACGTATTCTGTTGCACCAATGTCCGGCCGCCCGGGCACAAGCGCGGGTGCTGCGCCGAGGGCGGTTCGGAAAAGCTGAGGGACTACATGAAGGCGCGCGTCAAGGAGCTGGGACTGCCCAGCACCCGCGTCAACAGCGCCGGCTGCCTCGATCGCTGCGAGCTGGGGCCGGTCATGGTGATCTATCCGGAAGGCATCTGGTATGGCTACCGGACGCGGGACGACATAGATGAAATCCTCGAAACGCACCTGGTCGGCGGCGGACGGGTCGAGCGGTTGCGCCTGACGCCCGACCAGATCCCTCCGAAAGGCTGAGGTCGATGACCGCCAGTCGGACGATCTTCGCGCCGGCGACCGCCCGGGGGCGCGCCGGCGTGGCAGTGGTCCGTGTGTCCGGTCCGATGGCGGGCCTGAGCCTCGACATGATCTCCGGTGGGATTCCGGCCCCGCGGACGGCCCGTCTCGCCGCGCTGATGGATCCCGTGACCGGCGAGACGATCGACCGGGGACTGGTCCTGTGGTTTCCAGGTCCGGCAAGCTTCACTGGCGAGGATGTGGCGGAGTTTCACGTGCATGGCGGGCCGGCCGTGGTCGCTGCCTTGTTGGCTGCGCTCGGGGAGATCGAGGCTTGCCGCATGGCCGAGCCGGGCGAATTCACCCGTCGGGCCTTTCTCAACGGCAAGCTGGATCTGACCCAGGCAGAGGGGTTGGGCGACCTGATCGCGGCCGAGACCGCGGCACAGCGGCGCCAGGCACTGGGCCAGATGGACGGCGGGTTCGCCCGGATCGCCGAGGATTGGGCGCGACAGCTGACCCGCACCCTGGCCCATGTCGAGGCGGCGATCGACTTCCCGGACGACGATCTGCCCGACGATCTGCTGGGACCGGCGCGGATGATGGCCGAGCGCCTGGAGCGGGAGATCCGGGAGCGCTTGGCCGACGGGCGGCGCGGTGAAATCCTGCGCGACGGGCTGTCCGTGGCGCTGGTCGGTCCGCCCAATTCCGGCAAGTCGAGCCTGATGAACGCGCTGGCCGGGCGCGACGCCGCGATCGTCTCTGCCCAGGCCGGTACGACCCGCGACGTGATCGAGGTCCATCTCGACCTGGGCGGCTATCCGGTCATCCTGGCTGACACCGCCGGCATCCGCGACGGCGCCGATCCGATCGAGGCCGAGGGCATCCGACGGGCGCGGGCGCGGGCCGAGGCGGCGGATCTGCGCCTGCTCGTGCTGGACGCCGGCGCGCCGGACAGTCTCGAGGAGTTTTCCGCGTTGCGCGGCGCGGCGACCCTGGTGGTTTGGAACAAGGTCGATCTCAATCCCGAGGTGGGCGACGGCCTGGCGATCTCCGCCGCGACCGGGCAGGGACTGGGGCAGCTGATCGAGGCGCTGGCGGCGCGTGCCGAAACATTGCTCGCCGGTGACGCACCGATCGTGACCCGCCAACGCCATCGCGCGGCCCTGGAAGAATGTGCGGACTGTCTTGCCCGTGCCATCGCCGGCCACGACCCGGCGCTGGTCGGCGAAGATCTCCGCCTGGCCGTCAGGGCGCTTGGCCGCATCACCGGCCGGGTCGATGTCGAAGACCTGCTCGATGTGATCTTCAGGGATTTCTGCATCGGCAAGTAGCGGCTTTGACGAATCGAGCCCGCTCGGCGTAATGTCCGGCCGCCATGAATACACTGAATAAATTCGACGTCGTCATCGTGGGCGGCGGTCATGCCGGCTGCGAAGCCGCGGCTGCTTCGGCACGTCTCGGCGCCCGCACCGCGCTCGTCACCCACCAGCGTGCCACGATCGGCGAAATGTCCTGCAATCCAGCGATCGGCGGGCTGGGCAAGGGCCATATCGTACGCGAGATCGATGCGCTCGACGGCGTGATGGGCCGGGCGATCGACCGGGCCGGCATCCAGTTCCGCATGCTCAACCGGTCCAAGGGGCCGGCGGTGCGCGGTCCCCGGGCCCAGGCCGATCGCAAGCTGTACCGCCAGGCCATGACGGCGCTGCTGGCCGAATACGACATGTTGACGGTGATCGAGGGCGCCGTCGAGGATCTGCGTCTCGATCCCGCGGGGCGCGTGGCCGGCGTGGTGCTGGGCGATGGCCGGGAAATCGCGACCGGGCGCGTCGTGCTGACGACGGGGACATTTCTGCGCGGGCTCATCCATATCGGGCTGAAGCAGATCCCGGCGGGTCGGGTCGGCGAGGCGCCGTCGCTGGGCCTCAGCCAGACCCTGAGCCGGGCCGGTTTCGCGCTCGGCCGGCTCAAGACCGGTACGCCGGCGCGGCTCGACGGCCGCACGATTGCCTGGAGCGAGTTGGAGGCACAGCCGGGCGATGATCCACCGGAACCGTTCTCGTTCCTGACGGAGAAGATTACTACACCGCAGATCGCCTGCCACATCACCGGCACGACCGAGGCAACCCACGCGATCATCCGCGCCAACCTGCACCAGGCGCCGATCTATTCCGGTCAGATCGAGGGCACCGGCCCGCGCTACTGCCCTTCGATCGAGGACAAGGTCGTGCGGTTCAGCGCCCGCGACCGGCACCAGATCTTCCTGGAGCCGGAAGGATTGGACGACGACACCGTCTACCCGAACGGCATCTCGACCTCGCTGCCGGAAGACGTGCAACGCGCGATGCTGAAGACCATTCCCGGGCTCGAACGGGCGGCGATGATCCGTCCTGGCTACGCCATCGAATATGATTTCGTCGATCCCCGGGAATTGGCGGCGACTCTGGAAACGCGGCGAATTCCCGGCCTATACCTGGCCGGCCAGATCAACGGCACGACCGGCTATGAAGAGGCGGCGGGGCAGGGATTGGTTGCCGGGTTGAATGCGGCATTGGCCGCGGGGGCATCTGCCGCCTTCACGCTCGACCGCGCCGATGCCTTCATCGGCGTCATGATCGACGACCTGATCGGACGAGGGACGAGCGAGCCCTATCGCATGTTCACGTCCCGCGCCGAATATCGATTGCTGCAACGGGCGGACAACGCGGATCGCCGTCTGACCGATCTGGGCCTGGCCATCGGCTGCGTCGGCTCCGAGCGCCGGGAACATTGGACGGCGAAGAAGCTGGCCCTAGCCGCGGCACGCAACCTGGTCGATGGTTCGGCCATGACACCGCCGGCGTTGAAGCGCCACGGGATCATGGTCAATGAGGATGGCCAGATCCGCTCCGTCGCCCAATTGCTCGGGCATCCGGGCCTGGATCTCGAGCGCCTTGCCACGGCATGGCCGGCGCTGGCAGCGCTCCGGCCGGACGTCGCGGAGCAGATCGAGATCGACTGTCGGTATGCCGCCTATATCACCCGACAGGAAGCGGATATCGCGGCCTTCCGTCGCGACGAGACGCTCGAGCTCTCAGCGGATCTCGATTACGCTGACGTAGGCAGCCTGTCGAACGAGGTGCGCCAGAAGCTTGCCGCCGCGCGGCCGGCGACGCTGGGCGCGGCCGGCCGCATCCCCGGCGTCACGCCAGCGGCCCTAATGGCATTGCTGAAATATGTGCGGCGCGGCAAGCTGCGGCTCTCGGCGTAAAGATGGTCGGTCTAAACGACGCTAACGGTGTTTCACGTGAAACAACGCCAATCATGTCTACGCCCCAATGAGCGCCCCGCTGACCGAGGCCGAGTTCACTGCGCTTGTTAGTGTTTCACGTGAAACACGCGACCGCCTGGCGGCCTATGTCGCTGTGCTCGTCAAGTGGAACGCGAAAATCAATCTTGTCGGACCGGCAACGCTGTCGGACGTCTGGCGCCGGCATATCCTCGATTCGGCGCAAATTCACCTGGCGGTCGCGAACACCGGCGTGCTGGTCGACCTCGGCAGTGGGGCGGGGCTCCCCGGCCTGATCCTGGCGATCATGGGCGGGCCGCAGGTTCATCTCGTGGAATCCGACGCGCGCAAATGCGCCTTTCTGCATGAGGCGGCCCGGGTAACCGGAACCGCCGTGACGATCCACAACAAGCGTATCGACGCGGTTCCTTCTCTTCAGGCCGATATCGTCACGGCGCGGGCGCTTGCGCCGCTCGCCCAATTGCTGGACCATGCCATTCGCTTCCTGAAACCTGCAGGCAAGTGCGTATTTCTCAAAGGCGCGCGTCAGGCCGATGAATTGACCGAAGCCCGCAAATGCTGGCACATGAGGGTTACGGAGCGGCCAAGCCTGTCCGATCCTTCTGGCGTGATCCTTGAAGTGGAGTCTCCGGTCCGTGAGCGTTAAGAGCGAGGTGATCGGTATCGCCGGTGCCGGCAAGACCACCGCCAAGACCCCGCGCGTTTTCGCGGTGGTCAATCAAAAGGGCGGGGTCGGGAAGACGACGACCGCGATCAATCTGGCGACCGCTCTTGCGGCAGCGGAAAAGCGCGTGCTGCTGATCGACCTCGACCCGCAAGGCAATGCGTCGACCGGCCTGGGCATCACCCAGAAACAGCGTGTCATCACGACCTACGAAGTGTTGATGGGCATGGACGAGATCGGCGGCGCGCTGGTCTCGACCTCGGTGCCGGGGCTACAGCTGGTGCCGGCCTCAGTCGAGCTGGCCGGCGCCGAGATTGAGCTGGTGTCCGGCGCGCGCCGGGAATACCGCCTGAAAGATGCGATCGACCAACTCAAGGTCGTCTATGACTATGTCCTGGTCGATTGTCCGCCGTCGCTCGGGCTCCTGACCTTGAACGGGATGGTCGCGGCCAATGCCGTGCTGGTGCCGCTGCAGTGCGAGTTCTACGCCCTCGAAGGACTGAGCCATCTGGTACGCACCATCGACCGGGTCAAGAAGTCGCTCAATCCGGGCCTGGATCTGCAGGGCGTCGTGCTGACGATGTTCGACAAGCGCAACAACCTGTGCGATCTGGTCGCGTCCGACGTGCGCGGGTATTTCGGCGAGAAGGTCTACAACACGACCATTCCCCGTAACGTCCGCATTTCCGAGGCCCCCAGCCACGGCAAGCCGGTGCTGCTCTATGACTGGCGCTGTGCCGGGTCGCAGGCCTATATCCACCTGGCCAGCGAAGTGTTGTATCGCGAGCAGGACTACGCCCATTGAGCGAGATTGAAACGAGGTCCCGCGCCATGGCGGAAGAGGGTAAGCCGCGCAAACTGGGCCGCGGCCTGTCGGCATTGTTCGGCGAGGAAAGCGAGTCCGATGCGGAGGCGGCGCGCAAGCCGTCGCGCACCATCGCGATCGGCCAGATCCATCCCGGCCGCTATCAGCCGCGCCGGGTGTTCGACGACGAGAAGCTGGCCGGCCTGGTCGACTCGATCCGCGACAAGGGCATCCTGTCGCCGCTGCTGGTCCGGGTCCATCCGACGATCCAGAACGCCTATGAACTGATCGCCGGCGAGCGGCGCTGGCGCGCGGCGCAGAAGGCGCAGCTGCACGACGTGCCGGTCATCGTCCGCGACCTCAGCGACCGCGAGACGCTGGAGATCGCGCTCGTCGAGAATCTGCAGCGCGAGGATCTGAACGCGCTGGAAGAGGCCGAGGCCTATGCGCGCCTGTCGCAAGAATTCGGCCATACCCAGGAGGAGCTGGCGAAGGCGGTCGGCAAGAGCCGCAGCCATGTCGCCAACACGCTCCGCCTGCTGGGCCTGGGCGAGAAGGTGAGGGGGCTGCTGGCCGAGGGCAAACTCAGCGCCGGCCATGCCCGCGCGCTGATCGGTGTCGAGCGGGCGGACATGCTGGCCGACGAGATCGTCGAGCACGGCCTGAACGTGCGACAGGTCGAAGCGCTGGTGCAAAAGGGGCGCAAGCTGTCGTCGGGCCGGCCCCGCGCCGAGGCCGCACCCGATGCCGACACCCTGGCGCTGGAACGCGAACTGACCGGCTCGCTCGGCCTGGCGGTCAAGATCAAGACCCAGGGTTCGGGCGGTGAGGTCGTCATTCAGTACCGCACGCTGGACCAGCTGGATCATCTGTTGAAGCGGCTGCGGTAATGGCGCAAGAAGCCTGCTGGTGAAATATGAAACTCGCGCTTTCCCTGGCTGTCTTGTTCGTCGTTTTCCTGTTCGGCGCCGTTGCCGGATACTATTATTATTCTCTCTCGCACATGGGCATCGTAGGTCCAGCAGCCGCTAAAGCACATAACCCGCCCGGTGCGGAAACTTCGCTACCGGCACCGGTGCAGTAACGGATACGAAGGCGATACCCCGCCGTCAGCTCGCTCTGACCGTCGCCAGGAACTGGCTGACCTGGCGCTTCAGCGCTTCGGATTGTTCCGTAAGACCCTGAGCCGCGTCCAGCACGCGGCCGGCGGCGCCGCCGACCCGTTCGGACGTCTCGGTCACGGCACCGACGCCTTCGGACACCGACGAGGTATGGCGTGCCGCATCCTGCACGTTGGCGGAAATGTCCCGGGTGGCACCGCTCTGCTGGTCGATCGCGGCGGCGATGGCGCCGCCGATCTCGTTCATCTCGCGGATCGTTTCGGCGATGTCGCGGATCGAGCTCACCACTTCGGCGGTCGAGCTCTGGATCGCCTCGACCTGCTGCCGGATGTCGTCGGTTGCCTGGGCGGTCTGGTTGGCCAGGCTCTTGACCTCCGATGCCACGACGGCGAAGCCCTTGCCGGCTTCCCCGGCGCGCGCCGCCTCGATCGTCGCATTCAACGCCAGCAGGTTGGTCTGGCTGGCGATCGCCTGGATCAGTCCCACGACCTCGCCGATGCGCTGGGCGGCCCCGGCGAGGGCGCCGACCCGCTCGTCGGTCAAGGCCGTGGTGCTGACGGCCTTGCTGGCGATGGTGGCGCTCTGGCCGACCTGCCGGCCGATCTCCGCGATCGAGGCCGAGAGTTCCTCCGCGGCGGCGGCAACCGTCTGGACGTTGCCCTCGGCCTCCGATGCGCCCGACGCGATGCTGCGGGCCTCGTTGCTGGCGGCCTGGGCGCTGCTCGACAGGCTTTGCGCCTCGCGCTGCATCTCGCCGGCGGCGCGACCGACCGCATCGACGATGCCGCCGACCGTCGCCTCGAACGCACCGGCGAGCTTCAGGGTCTCCGCGCGGCGATGCTCGGCCGCCAGGCGCTCGTTCTCCTGCTGGGTAACCTGCAGCCGTTCGATCTCGAGCGCGTGCTCTTTGAAGATCTGCACGGCGGCCGCCATCCGGCCAATTTCGTCGCCGCGCGCGGCTTCGTCGATCGTGACGCTTAGGTCGCCCGCGGCCAGCGCACCCATCTTCCGTTCGAGCCGGTTGATCGAATTGGAAATATCGCGCGAGATGACGATGGCGGCGGCACAGAGGGCCGCCAGCAGAACCAGCGCCGCGAGGCCGATCTCGGTCATCATGGCGATGAAGTCGGCCTCGATGTCGTCGGTATAGACGCCGGAGCCGACGAAGATGTTCCAGGGAGCAAAGCGCTTGACGAAGGTCAGTTTGGGTAAGGGCTGCCCACCGCTCGCCCGGGGATACACATAGGTGGTGAAGCCTTCGTCCGCCTTGCTGAGCGTATCCACGAAATTGCCGACGATCGGCTTTCCGGTCGAATCCTTGACCCCCATGCGGTTGGTCCCGACCTGTGCCGGGTTGCCGCCATGGGCGAGGCTGAGCCCGTCCATCTGATAGGCGAAAACATATTCCTTGGTCGGCCGATAGCGCATGGCCTCGATGGTCTGGCGCAGGGATGCGACCGCCGCCTCGCGGGTCAGGTGACCGGCCTGGACCTCGGTGTCGAGCCTCTGGGCAACGCCGATGGCGGTCTCGACGATCGACCGCAGCTCGCCCTTGCGATCCTCGATCATCCGCTCCCGCGTATCATAGGCGCCGATCGCGACCAGGATTGCCGCGACGAGGACTGCCAACCCCGTGAGAAGGATCAGTTTCTTCCGAATCGTCAAGCGATCGAGCCAAGTCATGAGGTATTTCCGCCCTGCATTTTCCCGCATATGAAATGGTCATATGCCGCGCGCCAAGGGGGCACGCCGGAAGATACTATTGCGGCAGACAAGCTTAATTCGACGTAAAGCAATTCCGCACGCGCCGATCACATGGATGAGGCAACCACGCCGCCAGGTCGCTCAGCGCCGGATCGGACCGATGCGCGATAGATGGATCAGCAGATGCCGGCACAGGGTTTCGTCGGGATAGCCGGTCCGTTTCAGATCGAGTTCGGCCTGGGTCAGGCGCTTCAACAGCCGCTCGCAGCGCTCCTGCGGCCATTGCTCGGTCTGGCGTCGGAAGCGATCGGTGTATTTGAAGAAGATCGGCGGCCGCAGACTGCGCACTGCCAGGTCGAGCGGCTGGCCGCCGGCGACCTGCGCCGCGCAGAAATGCAGGCGCTGGGCATGGCGCATCACGGCCCGGACGATCGAGACCGGCGCCTGGCCTTCGAGGAACAGGCGGGTGAGGGCGCGGTCGATCGGTGCGGTGCGGCCGTCGAGCGCGTCGTAGATCACGTCCTCCAGCTCGAGCGCGCTCGAATCCCCGACCGAGGCGATGGCATCGGACAGCTCGATCCGGCCGCCGGCGCCGGCGTACAGCACCAGCTTTTCGATCTCCTGCCGGCTGATGCCGCGGTCGCTGCCCAGGTTGCCGATCAGGTATTCGACCGCATCGTCGTCGATCGCGATGCGCTGGGCCTGCAGCGTGTCGCGGATCAGACCCGCGACCTCGCGCGGGCCATCCGCATAGCACGCAATGGCCGCAGCTTTGTCGGCGGCCTCGCACAGCTTGCGCAGCGACGAGGATTTGCCGAGATCGCCGGCTTCTAGCACCAGCAGCGCGTCGCCGCGCCCGGCTTCCAGCACATGTTTCAGCGAGGCCGAGACGCCGTCCGTCGCATCGCGCACCCGGACGACCCGGCGGCCGCCCATCAGGCTCATGGCAGCGGCCTCGTCGGCCAGCAGGGCAGGGTCCTGCCGGATCTTGTCGGCGGTCAGCAGCGCCATGCGGAACGGATCGTCGACGCCATCGCCCAGCACGGAGCGCGCAAGCGCGTCGGCGCGCTCCCGGACCAGCCCTTCGTCGGGGCCGAACACGAGGGCGACGGTGACGGCACCATCCGGCCGCTTCAGGAAATTGGCGAGTTGGACACCGGTGAATTTCATGAAAGCCGGCCCGTCATCCGGTCATCCGCGTCGCGCGCCTCACGGCTTGCTGGCGACCTGCCGCAAGTAGAGGGCGACCCGTTCGTGGATCTGGTCGCCGACGTCGCGCACCGCCCGCAATTCCTCGGTCTGCTCGCCGATCGTATTGGCATATTGATTGTCGAGTACGTCGAGGCCGTTGTCGGAACGGACGGTGCCGGTGACGGCCGGCTTGCCGTCGGCGAGGCCGCGCAGCACGTAGCTGGCGCTGATGCGGACGGTGGTGTGGCTGGCCGTTCCGTCGGACCGCAGCGCCGAATCATATTCCTGCTTGGTGAGCGCCACTTCCAGCCGATAGCGGGCGGGAACGCCGGTCGACGTCGGGTTGAAGCCGTCGCGCAGCTGGTTGGTCAGCACCTGGCCCAGGCGGTCGTGGATCTGATCGACCTGCACCGACGCCAGGGCGGGATCGAGGCCATTGCGGTCGTGGGCCGCATACAGCGGATGGAAGCCGCAGCCGGCGAGGCCCAGCATCATGAGGCCCGTGCCGGCGGCGGCGAGGAGGCGGTTACGCCACGACATTGATCACCCTGTTCGGGACGACGACGACCTTGCGGACCGGTTTGCCTTCGAGCGCCCTTTGTACCTCGGGCAGCGCCAGGGCGGCAACCCGCGCCACCTCCTGGTCCACGTCGCGCGGCTGGTCGATCGTGCCGCGCAGCTTGCCGTTGACCTGCACCGCCAGCTTGACCGTATCGTCCCGGACCAGGGCCGGCAGTGCCGTGGGCCAGGGCTGGTCGATCAGCAGCGCCTCGTGGCCCATGACGCGCCACAGCTCTTCGGCCAGATGCGGCATCATCGGGCCGATCAGGACGGTTAGGGTCTCCAGCGCCTCGCGCAGCACGGCGCCGTCGATCGTGGCGACGACGCCTTCCAGATGGTTCGACAGCTCGCGCAGGCGGGCGACGCCGCGATTGAAGCGGAACTGCTCCAGATCTTCGGTCACCGCCGCGATGGTCTTGTGGACCAGGCGGCGGGTTTCGCCCGCATCATCGATGGATGTGCCGATCGGCGCCAGCCGGTCGCGATGCTCGTAGATCAGCCGGAACAAGCGGTTGACGTAGCGCCACGTACCCTCGACGCCGGCCTCGGTCCATTCCAGGTCGCGCTCGGGCGGGCTGTCGGACAGCAGGAACAGGCGCGCGGTGTCGGCGCCGTAGCTGGAGACGATCTCGTCGAGCCCGACCAGGTTCTTCTTGGACTTGGACATCTTTTCCAGGCGCCCGACGACGACCGGCTCGCCGTTCGAGGTCGCGATGCCGTTCTCGCCGATCGTCACTTGCTCCGGATAGAGCCAGTTGCCGGCCGTGTCCTGGTAGGTCTGGTGACAGACCATGCCCTGGGTGAACAGGCCTGCGAAGGGTTCGGCCAGGTCCAGATAGCCGCAGGCCCTGAGCGCGCGCACGAAGAAGCGGGAATAGAGCAGATGCAGGATCGCGTGCTCGATGCCGCCGATATACTGGTCGACCGGCAGCCAGTAATCGACGTCGGCGCGTTCGAACGCCTGGTCGGACCGGGGCGAGCAGTACCGCGCGAAATACCAGGAGGATTCGAAGAACGTGTCGAACGTGTCGGTCTCGCGCGTCGCCTTCCCGCCGCAGGTGGGGCAGGCGACATGCTTCCAGGTCGGATGCCGGTCCAGCGGATTGCCCGGCTGGTCGAAGCTGACGTCGTCCGGCAGCTTGACCGGCAGGTCCTTCGCCGGCACGGGCACGATGCCGCAGGTCTCGCAATGGATCACCGGGATCGGACAGCCCCAATAGCGCTGCCGCGACACGCCCCAGTCGCGCAGGCGATACTGGATCGTGCCCTTGCCCGCATCCATCTGCTCCAGACGGTCGATGACCGCCCGCTTGGCTTCAGGCACGGCCAACCCGTCGAGGAATTCGGAATTGACGATGATGCCGTCGGTCGCCACGAACGCCTCGGTGCCGACGTCGGGCGCCGGGCCGTCGGCCGGGCGAACGACGACAAGGACCGGCAGCCCGTATTTGCGGGCGAAATCCAGATCGCGCTGATCATGGGCCGGGCAGCCGAAGATGGCGCCGGTGCCATATTCCATCAGCACGAAATTCGCGATGTAGACCGGCAGGGTGACGCCGGGCAGGAACGGATGGGCGACCGACACCCGGGTTTTCAGGCCCAGCTTCTCGGCCGTCTCGATCGCGGCCTCGGACGTGCCCATGCGGTTGCATTCGGCGTTGAACGCCGCGATCGCAGGATCTTCCGCCGCCAGCTTCTGGGCGATCGGGTGGTTGGCGGAGATGGCGCAGAACGAGGCACCGAACAAGGTGTCGGGCCGGGTTGTGAAGATCTCCAGCCGGTCGCCGGCGAACCCGTCGCCTTCGAGCGCGAAAAACACGCGCGCGCCTTCCGACCGGCCGATCCAGTTCGACTGCATGACCCGGACCCGATCGGGCCAGCGATCCAGCGTCTCGATCCCGGCCAGCAGCTCGTCGGCGAAATCGGTGATCTTCAGGAACCACTGCGACAGCAGCCGCTTTTCCACGAGCGCGTTCGACCGCCAGCCGCGGCCGTCGATGACCTGCTCGTTGGCCAGCACGGTATGCTCGACCGGATCCCAGTTGACCCAGGATTCCTTGCGGTAGGCCAGGCCATTCGCCAGGAAATCCAGGAACATCTTCTGTTCGTGCCGGTAATATTCCGGATGGCAGGTCGCGATCTCGCGGTCCCAATCATAGGCGAGCCCGATCAGCTTCAGCTGGGCGCCCATGGTCGCGATGTTCTCGTAGGTCCATTTGCCGGGATGGATGCCGCCGGCGATCGCCGCATTCTCGGCCGGCAGGCCGAAGGCGTCCCACCCCATCGGATGCAGCACGTTGAAGCCGCGCGCGCGTTTGAACCGGCTGACCACGTCGCCCATGGTGTAATTGCGCACGTGGCCGACGTGGAGCTTGCCCGACGGATACGGGAACATCTCCAGCACGTAGTATTTCGGACGGCTTGGATCGGTCTTCGCGGCGAAACTGCCGCGCTCGCGCCAGACCGACTGCCAATGGGCCTCGGCCTCATGAAAATTATACCGATCCATCCCAACCACCTTAACGGACGACGGCCGGTCCGCGGATCATCCCGGATGATCCGGAGGGACGAAGGCCGCCAGGCCCGACCACCGCCTTTGATCCAAAACGCAGGGCAGCCGCTCAATATATAGAGGCGGCCGCCCCATCCGCTACGACGACTGCTGCGCCGTATTCACCCGCAGCTGGCGGGCGCGGGTAAGGATCGCGTTCTCGAGATCGGTTGCCGTCTTCGGGTCGACCGTCGCATCGACCCAGCGCCCGTCCGGCGCATGGCTCTGGCGGAACACCGTCGCCTTGATCCCGTCGGCGCGCAGCTGCCGGTCCAGGATGTAGACGTTCAGCTTGAAACGATCGTTCGGCGTCTCCGGCGGCGTATACCAGTCGGTGATGATGACGCCGCCGAACGGATCGGCCGACGTGAGCGGCATGAACGACACCGTGTCGAGCGAGGCGCGCCACAGATAGGTATTGACGCCGATGCCCTGGGCGCCCTGGGCATCCTTCTTGGATCCACCGCCGAACAGGCCGATCAAGCCGTTGCTGCCGAACACCGAATTGTCCGGCTGCGTCTCGTCGACATAGCGCGGATCGTTCGGCCGATAGGCGGAATCGCTTGGCGAGACGTCGCCGCAGCCGGCGAGAAACGTGACCGACGCAATGCCGAAGGCGAGTGTGGTGGCGCGAAAACGGTTGACCATGGGACTCCTCGAACGTCCCACCGCGTCCGGCGGCACGGGCGGCCGACACGGGATCATCAGGGGGACTGCAGATCTTACGCGCACGGTTCCTAGCATGTTCCGACGCGGCTTCAAAGCGGCGCAAGCGCGCCGACAGCGCCATTGGCGGGTCCGATCCCTCGGACCGGATTGTGGTGTCCGGGCAACAGTATTTGGAAATGCCCGCGCGGAATCGTCGTCTTTCTTGACCCCGCGATAGCATTCCGTACTTTCCTGCTTGGGATTGCGAAAGAATCGACCGCGGCTCGCATGGGGACCCGCCGCGGCCACCGGGATCAAACGATCGATCACGGTGCGCGATAGTAGGAACTTCCTGGAGGGGAATCATGAAGAAGCTATTGTTGGGGACTTCCGCGCTCGTCGCGGCTGGTCTTTTCTCGAACGCGGCGCTCGCCCAGACGGCGACGACGGATCAGCCGATCACGATGAAGTTCGGCGGCCAGTACTACGCTGGTTTCGGCGCGACCATTCAGAACGACGACAATCCGGGTGAAGCTGGCTACAAGCGCGAGCCGACTGCCGCGCAGGATTACTTCCTGATCCGGTTCCTGGGTTCGACGACGTTCTCGAACGGCATCACGGCTGGTATCTGGACTCGCTTGAACGCGTTCAGCGCTCCTTTCGGCGGCGTGAACACGACCACGGGCTTCCAGAGCTCGAACAACACCGTGATCAAGGACTCGTACGTCTACCTCAAGAACGCGGCCACCTGGGGTGAGTTCCGCATTGGTGACGACAGCGACGTCCGCCGCAACGACGCGGTCGGCAACAACGCCGGTGTGACGGGTGACGGCAACATCGGTGCGAACTCGGGTGCCATCTACTTCTCGGGCTCGCCGGTCTACAACTTCACGACCCTGAACCTCGATGGCCGTGGCACGAAGCTCGTGTACTACAGCCCTGTCATCGCCGGCTTCCATGTCGCCTTCGACTATACCCCGGACAAGGCTGGCGGTCACACCTACGGCCCGGGCAACGGCGGTGACCAGAATGGTCCGACCGACAACATCACCAACGGCCTGTTCCCGAGCTACCTGAACTCCGCGACCGCCTATAACTACTGGTCGGTTGCGGGCGGTTGGACCGGTACGGTCGGCCCCGTCAAAATCGCCTACACCCTCGGCTACTCGACGGCGAGCCGCAAGGCAGCGATCTCGACCAAGACCGCGCTCGGCAATCTGACGGTTGGTTCGAACAGCGACACGACGAACGCCAACCCGCAGGTCTATAATACGGGTCTGCAGGTCAATTATGGCCCGTGGGAGCTGGGCTTCAACTACGAGCAAGCGATGGCCCTCCCCGGCGGCGCGGCCGGCACGTTCTCTGGTGCTGGTCAGGCTACCGCGTTCAACGCGGCTGGCGTGCCGACGGCATTCACCGTCCGTTCGAACGAGATGATCAGCAAGCAGAGCGACTTGAACCTCTCGTACACCGTCGGCGCGATCCGCATGGGTGCGGAATGGTCTCGCGGTTCGTTCGAAGGCATCACCGGCGACGCCGATGTGAAGCGTGCGGCGAACAACGACGTGTTCCAGGTCGGCGCCACCTATACGGTCGGACCGGGCATCAACCTCGCTGGCCTGATCCAGGAAACCCTCTACGATCCGAACGGCGCCTATGTTCCGGCCGGTCCGAGCTTCGTCAAGGGTGCGGGCGGCGTCTCGGCGAACAACAACGTCTACGCCAAGAGCTTCAATGCGACGGCGGTCATCATGGAAACCTCGTTCCGCTTCTAATCGGAACATCGTATCCAGCGACTTGGGGGAGAGCGGTTCGCCGCTCTCCCCTTTTTATTTCCAGCAGGCGCGGAGTTCGTCGGCACCCATGGGCGGCATCATCTGGCTCGCATCCTTTCCCAAATCCGGGAACACCTGGATGCGCTCGTTCCTGCACAATCTCCTGCGCAATCCGACCGAATCCTACGACATCAACACGCTGACGGATTTCACCTACGGCGAGGCGCA